>CAXMPG010000050.1:0-9248 GCA_964195485.1 uncultured Desulfobacterales bacterium | reverse complement strand
GCTTCAATTGACAATTCCTTTATTGCGGATGTTATTCTGGGCTGTGCAAATCAAGCGGGAGAAGATAATAGGAATGTTTCTAGAATGTCATTATTACTTGCAGGTTTACCTTGGTCTGTTCCTGGTGAAACTGTGAATAGACTTTGTGCTTCTGGAATGTCTGCTATTGTTCATGCTCAACGGGCTATTAACAATTTGGATGGGGATTTATTTATTTCTGGTGGAGTGGAAAATATGACTCGTGGACCTTGGGTTATGTCAAAAGCGTCAAAACCATTTGGTCGAGACTCTCAAATGCATGACTCTAGTTTTGGATGGCGGTTTGTTAACCCTAAGATGAAAGACCTATACGGGACTGAGGGAATGGGTGAAACTGCTGAAAACCTAGCTGAACTATATAGTATTAATAGAGAAGATCAAGATGCTTTTGCTAACTGGTCGCATATGAAAGCTACTAAGGCTACTGAAGAAGGAAGATTGAGTGAAGAAATTATTCCAGTACATATTCCACAAAGAAGAAAGGATGATTTAATCTTTTCAAAAGATGAGTTTATTAAACCGAACACTACGCTAGAAATTTTATCTAAATTAAGACCTGCATTTCGGAAAAATGGTACAGTTACCGCTGGAAACTCTTCCGGGTTGAATGATGGTGCTGCCGCTACTTTAATAGCTTCTGAAAAGGGCCTAAAAATGTTTGATTTAGAACCTAAGGCTCGAATAATTGCTTCTGGTGTTGCTGGTGTTGAACCCAAATATATGGGGATTGGTCCTGTTTATGCAAGTGAAATTGCGCTTCGTAAAGCTGGTTTGAGCTTGGATGACATGGATATTATTGAGATGAATGAAGCATTTTCTGCTCAAGTATTAGCCTGCACTCGTAAAATGGGATTAGCTGATAACGACCCAAGGATTAATCCAAATGGTGGAGCTATTGCATTAGGTCATCCGCTGGGTGTTTCTGGTACTCGAATAGTTTATACTGCGGCTCTTGAATTAGGAAGGCAGAATAAGAAATATGCATTATGCACAATGTGTATTGGCGTAGGCCAAGGTTATGCTGTTATTATTGAAAGAGTATAATGGTGAATTTGATTCCTGTTACTACCACAGCTAGATACCATACACTTGGGGAAATTTCTAAGGAAATAAAAGCCGTTTGGTTTGTATTTCATGGTTATGGTATGTTGTCTTCAGAATTTATTAAGGGATTTGAATGTATTAATGATTCTCAGACTTTAATCGTTAGTCCAGAGGGTATTCACCGTTTTTATAAACGAAGTACTCGTGGTGAGATTAGTGCGAATTGGATGACTTCTGACTTACGAGAAGAAGATATTAGAAACAATATAAATTATCTAAATTCCATTTTATTTGAATTAAAAGAAAAAGGTTTATCGGAGGAATTTCAATTAGGTATTCTTGGTTTCTCACAAGGTGGGCCGACATCATTTAGATGGGCTAGTCAGCTTGATAGGGAGTTGGGTATTTTGGTTGCTTGGGGTTCGGACATCCCAAAGGATGTGATTTCTAATCATAGAAAACTTCAAAAAATTAATCAATCGAATATTAAAGTTATTGTTGGTTCTGATGATGAATACATTTCATCTGAAAAAGTGGATGAAATTATCATGGAATTATACGATGATGGAGTTGATTTTGATTTTCATACATTTGATGGTAAACATGAATTGCATGATGAGTCAATTAGGTATTTTCATTCGAGATTAATGAATGATAATTTAGAATACTAAAGGTTTGAATCTGTTTATTAAACTAAGTTGTTATGAAATCGGTATTATTAGGTAAGTGTCCGCAATGTAAAGAGTCTGAAATATTTTGCTCTAAGAATCCTTATCATTTTAAATCACTTTTTTTAATGCCGGAACATTGCGGTAACTGTGGTTTAAAATTTAACAAGGAGCCAGGATTCTTTTATGGCGCTATGTATGTTGGTTATGGAATAAGTGTTGGATACTTAATTACTTTTTACTTAGCTATGATGTTATTGGTTCCTGGTTTTGAAGTTGAAACTTATTTTATGTTTGGGATTGGGTCGTTGTTTCTACTTACTCCAGTAATCTTTAAACTTTCCAGGTCAATTTGGATTAGCTTGTTTGTTAAGTATGATTCTGAAGCGGAATCAAAATGGAAGGAAAAGACAAAAGGATTGAAAATTGATAACCCTTGTATTGAAGTATAAAGCCCCTTTTCAATTCAGAAAAGAGGCTTCTTAACATTATATACTTGCGCTAGAAGTAGGAAACCTTCTATCTATTTTTTTTATTAATCCCTGTAAGACTTTTCCAGGGCCAACTTCAATTAACTCACTCATTCCATCAGATAGCATTTGATTTTCTATCTGTGTCCATAAAACGGGCGCTGTAAGTTGTGAAACTAAATTCTTTTTAATGGTATTTGCATCTGTTTCCCCTTTAGCTGAAACATTTTGATATATCGGACAAATAGGAGATTTGATTATAGCGTTTTCAATTGCATCAGCAAGTTCAGATTTAGCTGGGTTCATTAATGGAGAATGAAATGCTCCACCAACAGGTAAAATCATAGCTCTTTTAGCGCCTGCTTCAGTTAGCTGTTCACAAGCCTTCTTAATTGCATCTATTTCACCAGAGATAACTAATTGTCCTGGTGAGTTGTAATTGGCAGGAACTACGACCCCATCTACTTCCGTACAAATGGTTTCAATAACTGAATCTTCCAAACCAATAATTGCCGCCATTGTTGACGGTTCTAATTCACATGCCTTCTGCATTGCAAGCGCTCTTTTTGACACCAATGAAAGGCCATCTTCAAATGATAGCCCACCAGCTGCTACAAGTGCAGAAAACTCACCTAAGCTATGACCTGCTACCATGTCTGGATTAAAATCACTACCTAATAGTTTTGCTAAAATTACTGAATGTAAAAATACGGCCGGTTGTGTAACCTTTGTTTGCTTTAATTCTTCGGGTGTTCCTTCGAACATTATTTTTGATATTTCAAAGCCCAAAATACTATTGGCTTTTTGAAATAAATCTTTTGCTAAATCAGAGTTTTCGTAAAGGTCTAATCCCATACCTGTGAATTGGGCTCCTTGCCCAGGAAATACAAATCCTTTCATATAATGTTTTTTGTTCTCGTAATTGAAGCGGTAAAAGTAATTGAATTTAGATAATGGAATTCGGATAACGTAAATTGTTGTGGTTAGCTTTAGTATCTTTGTGAAAATTTTTTTAGGATGATTGTAGTAACAGGAGCAGCTGGTTTTATAGCTAGCGCATTGGTAAGTAGGTTAAATAAGAAAGGGTATAATGATATTATTGTTGTGGATGATTTTTCGCGTGAGGACAAGAATAAAAACCTTATTGGAAAAATGGTTACTGAGCGGGTTCATAGAGATGACTTTCATGATTGGTTAGATGAAAATCATAAATTAACTGAGTTTATCTTTCATTTAGGTGCACGTACGGATACCACCGAGTTTGATGTCGAATTATTCAATAGATTAAACTTAGATTACACCAAGAAACTTTGGAAGCAATGTGTTAGTTATGGTTTGCCATTAGTTTACGCTTCATCGGCTGCGACTTATGGAATGGGTGAATTGGGTTATGAAGATAAAGATGAATTGGCTTTTGACTTGAAACCATTAAACCCGTACGGAGATTCTAAAAATGATTTTGATATTTGGGCTTTAAAAGAAGAAAAGAAACCTTACCATTGGGTAGGTGTTAAGTTCTTCAATGTTTTTGGCCCTAATGAATTTCATAAAAGTAGAATGGCATCCGTAGTATTTCATACGTTCAATCAGATTCAAAAAACGGGAGCAATGAAATTATTTGCTTCGCATAATCCGAACTATAAAGATGGAGAGCAAATACGTGATTTTATTTATATTGAAGATGTACTAGATGTTTTGATGTTCCATATGGAGAAGAGAGACCATAGTGGCCTTTATAATTTAGGCACTGGAAAATCGCGTACTTTTTATGATTTAGCAGCGGCTACTTTTAAAGCTTTAGATCTAGAACCTAAAATCAGTTTTGTCCCTACTCCAGAAGATATCAGAGATAAGTATCAATATTTTACGGAAGCAACTATTGACAAGTTACGTGCTGCTGGCTATGATAAACCTTTTACGGAACTGGAAGATGGTATTAAGGATTATGTTCAGAATTACCTGAAGACGGACACGTATTATTAGTCTATAGTTTTAATGTGCTAAAGTTGCGATAGGGATAGAAGCAATTATTTGAGCTCCTTTTACGTGTATGGAATACATGTAAAAGAGCGAGTGCGGAAAGCCCGACCTGATTCTTTATGAAGTATAACGGAATGAAGATTTAGGAATCGCCCAGATAAAAGAACTAATCAATCGTTTTCTTCAATTCTAGTAAGAAAGATTTAACCTCTAATAGATGGTCAATGATTTCTTGTTCGTTGATAACGTCTTGCTTGTTTTCTTTAAGTTTCTTTTTTGCCCCATCTAGCGTGAATCCACGTTCTTTAACAAGATGGTATATGATTCTTAAGTTTTCTACGTCAATTTTTGTAAAAAGTCTGTTACCTTTTTTATTCTTTTTGGGTTTGATGATATCAAATTCATTTTCCCAATATCTAATTAAAGAAGTGTTGACGTCAAACATCTTGGCGACTTCTCCAATTGGGTAAAACATTTTTTGAACTGGTTCAGACTTTAATGGCATTAGTCGAAAGATTGATTGATAGTGGATGAAATCTCAAGCATTAATTCATATTCTTCTGGAGATAGGTCATTGGAGTAAAAGTTGGCAGGATTAATTTTCTTACCGTTTTTCTCCACTTCATAATGAAGGTGAGGGCCTTTAGATAAACCCGTGTTACCCACATATCCGATAACATCACCACGTTTAATCTTTTGACCTTTTCTAACATTAAACTTCACCATATGTGCATAACGTGTTCTGTACCCGAAACCATGATCAATTACCACATGCTTACCATATCCGGTGCGTGAGTTTTTTACTTCAACCACTACACCATCACCTGTGGAATAAATATCAGTACCTGTAGGAGATGTGAAATCCATTCCTGTATGCATTTTTCTAATTTTAAGAATAGGATGTAATCTCATTCCGTAACCAGAAGCCATTCTTTTTAAATCTTTATTTGCTACAGGCATAATAGCAGGAATTGATGCTAACATCTTTTCCTTATTCCGTGCCATTTCATACACATCATCTAAAGATCTAGATTGAATATAGATTTGTTTTGATAATTGATCCAAATGTTTTGTCGTAGTCATAATTTCATCAGAATTAATGAACCCCATTAATCCTTTGTAACGATCCGTACCACCAAAGCCAGCTTGTCTAACTTCATGTGGAATTGGTTCTGCTTCAAAAATCACGCGATATATATTATCATCACGATCTTCTATATTACCAAGTACTTTTTGTATTTCAGCGATTCTTTTGTTTACAATTTGATATTGTAAACGCCATTGTTGATTTTCACGGCTTAATTCTTTTTCTTTAGGAGAATCAAAATTAAAATAGAAAACGGCAAAAAATATTCCTCCAACGACAATACTAGAGGCGAAAAAACCTAATGTTTTTAGGGATCTAGATTTAATAGATGCCTCTTCTCTTTCATAGGAAAGAGTACCTGGATTGTACTTATATTTTGTATTTGACATATATTATTTTCGAGGAAATTTCAAAGGGCAAAATTAAGGAATTAATCTATTTTTGCAATCGCTTTAAAAAAGCCTAACAATTTTTAATATTTACGTATGACTTGGGACTCAAATACCATTAGAAAACAATTTTTTGATTACTTCGAAAGTAAGGGCCATAAGGTTGTGCCTTCGGCACCTATGGTAATTAAGGATGATCCAACATTGATGTTTACCAATGCAGGAATGAATCAATTTAAGGAGTACTTTTTAGGCGAATCTATTGCCAAAAATGTACGTGTTACCGATTCTCAAAAGTGTTTGCGCGTTTCAGGAAAGCATAATGACCTGGAAGAAGTGGGGGTAGATACCTATCACCATACCATGTTTGAAATGTTGGGAAACTGGTCTTTTGGTGATTACTTTAAGGCAGAAGCTATTGAAATGGCTTGGGATTTATTGACCAATGTATACAAAATTGATAAGGACAGAATTTACATTACCGTTTTTGGAGGTGCTAAAGAAGATGGTACGGAGGCTGATATAGAAGCAGAAGATATTTGGAAAAAGTATGCGGCTGCCGATCGCATTATGCGTTTTGATAAAAAAGATAATTTCTGGGAAATGGGCGAAACTGGTCCTTGTGGGCCGTGTTCTGAAATTCATGTTGATATTCGTTCTGATGAAGAACGTAAAAAAACGGACGGAAAAGCTTTAGTAAATGAAGATCATCCGCAAGTTATTGAAATTTGGAATCTAGTTTTCATCCAGTACACTCGTATGTTTGACAAGTCTTTGAAAAACTTGCCTTCAAAACATATTGATACAGGAATGGGCTTGGAGCGTTTGGCTATGGTTTTACAGGCTAAACAATCTAATTATGATACAGATATCTTCACCTCTTTAATAAAGGAGATAGAAAAGCATACCGTTAAAGAATATAAAGCTAGTGATAGCAGAGAAGATGTTGCTTTTAGAGTTATAGCCGACCATATTAGAGCGGTGGCCTTTGCGATTGCAGATGGACAGTTTCCTTCAAATACGGGTGCGGGTTATGTAATTAGAAGAATTTTAAGACGCGCTGTTCGGTTTAGTTATAGTTTCCTTGATATTGATACGCCTACATTAACAAAGTTGGTTATGCCACTTGCTAATTTAATGGGAGCACAGTTTACGGAATTAGAAAAGCAAAAAGGATTAATAGAGAAAGTGGTAAAAGAAGAGGAGGAAAGCTTTTTGAGAACACTTTCAAAAGGGATTATTCGCTTTGAGGATTACAAGAAGCATCATAAACAAGTTAAAGGTGATTTTGCTTTTGAGTTGTACGATACTTTTGGGTTTCCAATTGATTTGACCCAGTTAATGGCTGCTGAAGCTGGAATGATGGTGGATATTAATGGTTTTAATTCTGCTCTTGAAGAACAGAGAAACCGTTCTAGAAAAGCAACCAAAGTTACAGTTGAAGATTGGGTTGTATTGGAAGAAGATGACGTTGAAGAGTTTATTGGATACGATTATACTTCAAGTGATGTTAAAATCACGAAATACAGAAAGGTAAACCAAAAGGGAAAAGATTTATTTCAATTGGTGTTTAACATTACACCATTTTACCCTGAAGGTGGTGGCCAAGTTGGAGATAAAGGTTTTATTGAATTTGGAGGTAAGAAAGTAAGTATTATTGATACGAAGAAAGAAAACAAGTTAATTGTTCATTTCACTTCTGAACTTCCGGAGGACTTAACTGTAAAGTTTAAGGCTGTTGTATCGGCATCAAAACGTAGTTTAACTACCTCAAATCATACCGCTACTCATATTTTACACCATGTTCTTAGAGAAGTTTTAGGAACGCATGTAGAGCAAAAAGGCTCTATGGTAAACGAGAAGTATTTACGTTTTGATTTCTCCCATTTTCAAAAGGTAACTCCTGAGGAAATACGTGAAATTGAGATTAAAGTAAATGCCATTATTCGAGAGAATATTAGCCTTAATGAGAATAGATCTATTCCAATTGGCGAAGCGGAGAAAATGGGTGCTTTAATGCTTTTTGGAGAAAAGTATGGTGACATGGTTCGTGTAATCAAGTTTGGAGATTCTATTGAGCTTTGTGGTGGTACGCATGTACAAGCTACCGGACAAATTGGATTCTTTAAAATAGCATCAGAAAGTGCGATTGCTTCAGGTGTTCGTAGAATTGAAGCGGTAACCGGAGAAGAATCTCAGAAATTCATTTTCCATAATATAGACATATTAACAGCTTTGCGTTCATCGTTACGTAATCCAAAGGATATTGAGAAATCATTGTCTGATTTGGTTTCATCTAATGGTAATTTAGAGAAAGAAATCATGTCGTTTAGAACGGAAAGAGCGAAATCTTTTAAGCAAGTCATAAAGGATGAGTTGGAAGTAATAAATGGTGTGAATTTTCACGCACGTACTTTGGATATGAATGCGGATGATGTGAAAACCATTATTCATGAATTACGTAAAGAAGTAGAAGACTTATTTATAGTTGTTGCCACTAAATCTGGTGAGAAGGCAACGCTAACTGTTGGTATTTCTGATGGGTTAACGAAGTCTAAGGATTTAAACGCGGGTAAGATAATTAGAGAGATTGCTAAGAACATTAAAGGTGGAGGAGGAGGCCAACCATTTTTTGCAACTGCAGGGGGTAAAGATTCATCGGGAATTGATAAAGCTTTGCTTGATGCTAGGAGTATTGTGAAGCTGGCTTAGAGATTAATCAAAATATTATTAAAGAAGGGTGTGATTGTTTCCAATCACACCCTTTTTGTTTTTTGAAATTGTTCTTTTTGCCTTAAAATAAGTGCTGAAAAGTGTAGCTATGCTGGATTTGTTATAGTTAACACGTATTTTGCGTCCAATACAATTTGCTTGTGCAATTTTTTTCATTTACTTTCGATAGATGAAATCCGTGCAATTTTTCACCCTTTTTTTGTTAGCGTTAATTAGACCTGTTATTGGAGGCTCTCAATCGGTTAGTGATATTGATGGGAATATTTATCAGACGATAAGTATAGGTCAACAAGTTTGGTTTAAAGAAAACTTAAAGGTTCTAAGGTTTTTAAATGGAGATAGTATCCCAAATGTAACTAGTGATTTTGCTTGGCAAGGCTTAATCAATCCAGCTTATTGTGATTTTGATAATGACACGAACAATGTCAAAGATTATGGTAGGCTTTATAACTGGTTTGCGGTTTCTGATTCTAGAAATGTTTGCCCTGTAAATTGGCATGTTCCTACAACTGATGATTGGAACCAATTAATTGATTATTTAGGTAGAAGCGACACCATTGCAGGAAAGTTAAATGAAGAAGGTGGTAATCATTGGATTTGGTCTGATGGCACGGCAACTAATAGCAGTGGTTTCACTGTTCTTCCTGGAGGAATTAGATATGGTCCTGGAGGATTAACTTCTGGGGAATTCAATGCATTGGGTATTATGAGTGGGTTTTGGAGTAGTACAGAAGACCCCGAATATATAGGGGAAAAAGCTTTTGATCAATATATTTACCCTAATAGTGGAGGGGTTAAGACGTTAGCCTTAAATATGAAATACGGTTTAAGTGTACGA
>CAXMPG010000049.1:0-17293 GCA_964195485.1 uncultured Desulfobacterales bacterium | reverse complement strand
ACTTTATCCCTGCCAAATTATTTGGCGTTAGAGTAGAAAAGTTTTATTTATTCTTTGATCCATGGATTTCTCTTTTTAAATTTAAAAAAGGCGATACCGAGTATGGTATTGGATGGGTTCCTCTTGGTGGTTACGTGAAATTATCTGGTATGATTGATGAATCTATGGACACCGACCAGTTAGCGCAAGAACCTCAACCATGGGAATTTAGAACCAAGCCAGCTTGGCAACGATTAATCATCATGGTAGGTGGTGTTACGGTAAACATTGTATTAAGTATTCTTATTTACGCAATGATTATGTTTACCTGGGGTAAAACATTTTTACCCGCTAATGAAGCTTCGTATGGCGTAGATGTAAGTCCGTATATGACGGAAATAGGATTTCAAAATGGCGACATCATTTCATCTATTGATGGCACGCCTCTTTCTGATGAATGGACCTATCACGATATCTTTTTAGAGTTAATGTTAGATGAAGAAATTTCAACTATTCAAGTTACTCGAAACGGTGCAATTCATGATATAACTATCCCTGAGGATTTTGAAGCGCAAGTTCTTACCCGTAAAGAAAGAAATCCGTTCTCGGAAAGAATTCCGTTTATTGCAGACACTATTTTAGAAAGTTCCAACGCTTTAAAAGCGGGATTTCAAAAGGGTGATGAGTTTCTTCGAGTAAATGGAGAACCAGCGCAGTACTTTTCTGATTTTGTTCGCGAGGTAGGAAGTCATAAAGGAGAAACAGTAGCAATTGATGTATTACGAAATAACCAATCAGTGGCCCTTCAAGTAGTGGTTTCTGAAAATGGTAAAATTGGCGTAGGAAATAGAAATCCATCTACATTTTTCAACTTTGAAACTAGATCTTACACGTTTTTTGAATCTATTCCTGCGGGATACCTAGCAGCAGAAAAAACTTTGGTAGATTACGTTCGTCAAATGAAACTCATCTTCACTAAAGAAGGAGCTTCACAAATTGGCGGGTTTGGTACCATCGGCAACTTATTTCCAGCGGCATGGGACTGGCAACGATTCTGGGGTTTAACGGCCTTTTTATCGATGGTTTTAGCATTCATGAATATCTTACCTATTCCTGCATTGGATGGAGGGCACGTAATGTTTCTAGTATATGAAATGATTACTGGAAAAGAACCCGGAGAGAAATTTATGGAGTTTGCTCAAATGGCAGGTATCTTCTTATTGGTGGCATTAATGCTTTTTGCAAATGGCAACGATTTATGGAGTGGTATTTCTAAATTAATGGGAGGAGAATGAAAAAATTAGTCACCATAAGTATCGCCCTTTTCGCGACTGTTTTTTCGCTTACTGCACAAGAAGATTCGTACACTACCACGAAACGAAGAGCGCAGCTTTCATCAGATACTATGACGGTTGATCTTATGGTTATTCCGGCTAATTCAAAAATGTACAGTTCTTATTTTGACCGCCAAATGACCGAGGCGAACAAAATGAACTTTGAGGTAATGCGAGATACCCTTTTGGCTTCTTTAGCCGCTCAAGTAGCGTTGGCTTTTAACGACAGCATTCCAAGCGGTGTCATTTTAGAAAGTAAATCGGGTTATCCCGAAGACATGAATTTTGTATTTGAATCTATTGAATACAAATACGATTTACTTCCAGAACCTAAAAAAGACGAATCCACTATTAATAGATGGAAAAAGAAAGTCTACAAAAAAGAGCCAAAACCAGAACCTAGAAAAGGGACGTATATGGAAGGCGGACAAATTGTAAGCAATCCAGAAACCAAACCTCGGTACACCAATATAGCGGTTTTAAACAGTGATTTTCTGTACTTGCTTAACAAAAGGCACAATGCCACCACCTTCGTATTTATTAATCATTACGAAATGGTTATTCCAACAGAGGTGAGTCAAATAGACATTCAAAGCGATAATTATCCACGAATCATCAGGGTGCATTATACCATTGTTGACGTAGAAGGAAAGCAGATTAACAGCGGAATAGTGACGTTAAACTCCTCTTCGTATGATGATAAATTAGATTATTTAATTGGCACCAGTTTCTTTGAATTGGGTAAGTCAATTAGGAGTAATTTGTCTGAAAGCAAATAGGTTCATTTTCCCAAATGCCATCAATACCCGGCATGCGCTACATTATTAAGGTAAACTATTATTAGTAAACTCAATATTTCTATATCTTGTGCCCATGAATGGAATTTCACCATACCACTTACTTATCGGAATATCCGTTATCATCATTTTATCCTACCTGTTCAACCTAATTTCTAAAAAAACCAGTATTCCATCCGTACTTCTACTTATTGTACTCGGAATTGTGATAAACCAAATTGACCAATCTTTTCATTTCATTAAAAAGGATTTAATGCCTTTGCTTGAGATTTTAGGTATTGTAGGGTTAATCATGATTGTACTGGAAGCCGCACTAGATTTAAAATTAGAACGAGAAAAATGGCCCATTTTATGGCGTTCATTTGTCGTTGCTTTTTTAGGGCTAGTCGCTACATCATTTGCTATTGGAGGCGTACTAGATCTATTTTTAGATTGCGGATTTCAACGATCGTTACTTTACGCCATTCCATTATCTATTTTAAGCAGTGCCATTGTTCTTCCTTCCGTACATGGACTAGGCGAAGACAAAAGAGAGTTCATGATTTATGAAAGTACGTTTTCTGATATTTTAGGAATTACGTTTTTCTACCTCATGATCCAGCAATTCGAACCAGAATCAACAGCTTCTTTTTGGGTGTCTTTAGGTAGTAGCGTTGGACTTACTGTGGCTATTTCATTAATTGCCAGTTATGTACTTATTCTTGTGTTTCAAAAACTAACCTCTAACGTAAAGTTGTTTTTATTAATCAGTGTTCTCATTCTACTCTACGCTATTGGTAAAATAAATCACCTCTCTTCGTTACTTATTATTTTGGTATTTGGATTGGTACTTAATAACCCTAGCGTGTTTTTTAGAGGCCCTCTTAAAAAAATAATAGACCATGTAGCAGTGGGTAAAATTCTGAATGATTTTAGGTTAATCACTATTGAAACCGCTTTTGTAGTTCGAACCTTCTTTTTTGTGATTTTTGGTTCTACCATTATTTTGAGTCAACTAGTTAGCTTGACCGTATTCTTTCAAAGTGCCGCTATTTTAGTGCTCACTTTCGGACTTCGTTGGATATTTATTCGGGTTACGGTGGGTAAAGATATGTATCCGCAAGTTTTTATAGCTCCTAGAGGTTTAATCACTGTATTATTGTTTTTTGCCATCCCTAAAAAGTTTAATGTACCCGAATTCGAAAACGGGATCCTTCTTTACGTTATTCTAGCTACTAGTGTGATTATGACTTGGTCCTTAATTAAGGATAAAAAAAATACTCCGAATAGCGAAGATGATTTGTTTGAGCCAAGCCCCAATTTTGAGGACAACATTATAAGCCAATTGGTTGCAGACGAGTTAGGTGTTGAATCAGAAAACTCAGGCAAAGAATAATGAGACTCATTCTATCCATATTTATCTTACTAATAAGTCTTCAAACCAAGGCGCAACAAGTTATTCAGTTAAAAATTCAAGTAAATACGGATTTAAAAATTTTATCGGATGTAACAGCCGATGCCGATAGTATTCCAAACGGGAGATACTTGGTGGTATACAAAAATAAAACACGGGTTAAAGGACAAACCAAATTTGGAAAAATGTCGGGTATTTGGACTACCTATTACGCCAACGGACAGCAAAAAATCAAGGGCCGATACATAGAAGGAAAACCACATGGAGAATGGATATTATGGGGCATTCAAGGCGATGTTCAAGCAAAGTTCCAGTACAATCAAGGACAACGAATTGGGCATTGGCAGGGTTACTATTACAACCATTCTAAGGCTATAGATATTGTATTTGACCCTAAAGGACGACCAAACCAATGCATCCAGTATTACTACGATGATATCATTGCCTTGAACCATGAGTTCAGCTATGATAAAAAAACTACAAAAGCCACTTTATCCTATTACTACAAAAATTTCAACTTGTTTCATTACGAGCAATTAACCAACGCTAAATTTGATGGCTCCTACATTATTTATCACACGAATGGTTTGATTTGGGAAAAATTCGAGTACGAAAAAGGAAGACTAGAAGCAACGAGTGATTTAAATACCGCTGGCGGAAGACCACGTGGGAATGACAATTTCAGAAACGGAGAAGGCGTACTAAACAGGTACTATTCAAATGGCGATATCTATTCCAAAACAACCTACAAAACCGGAATTAAAAACGACAGTATTTCGATCTATTCTACCGGCAATTCTGGTGTTGGTGCTATTGAAATTGGCTACGGTCAGTTTAAAGATGGGACTCCGGTGGGTAAGTGGAAAATAAAGGACCGGAAAACGCTAGAGTTTGATGAAAACTCCAAAAAAGTAATAGAAACCAGAAGTACTTCCCCCGCCCCTAAAGAAAAAGAAATAGGACCATATGTAAATGGTGTCAAGCATGGCGTATGGCGTAGGTTTGATAATTACGGAGAAATTCAAAGTGAAATCACCTACCAATACGGGCTTTTAAATGGGGTTGCAAAATATTACCAAAGCAGAAAAGTTATGAAAGAGTTTAATTTTTCGAATGGCAATAAAGACGGGTTTTTTACCTACCTCAACGCTTTCGGTAAAATCAATGTGCAAGACACCTTTGTGGCTGAATCTACGGTAGATACCGCCTGGTTCTTGCCGCATAAAACCGATTGGATTACCATTGAAAATGAGAAAACAGAAGACCACCAGAAATATTTGTGGTTTTACCCTTCGTTACCGGGAATGGAAATTATTGAGTCTATCGTTTCACAAACCGACCAAAAGGAAATGCTATTTGAGGTAAAAAGAGATTTTGAGTACACCTATGGTCCGGAGCTAGTGCCACCGCACTTTGATGGCGACTCTGAAAATGAAAAAGAGTACATCAATGCCCATCTCCTCATTCCGAAAACAGCCCAAGGTAAGATGATTGATGGCACGGTAATGTTACGCTATAAGGTAGATGAATTAGGCTTAATTAGCGAAGTAGAGTTGCTGAAAACCCTTGGTTTCGGATTAGATGAAGCGGCTATTAATATCATTAAAGCTTTACCACCTCTCAACCCCGCGACTTTTAACGGATTGCCAATTCCTTGCTATGTGGTGAGAGAAATTGATTTTACATTGTAGCACTTCTAATCCCCCTCTTCGTAGAAATCTCTCAAAAGTTTACGATAAGCCGAGAACAATTTTGATTTAGAAACAAAGCCAATGTATTTACTGTCTTCTGATACTACGGGTAAATTCCATGCGCCACTTTGATCAAACTTTTGCATCACCTTTTCCATGGTATCGGTGAAATAAATAAACTCAGGAGCAGGAGTCATTAACTCATGTACATACAGTTCATCATACTTGTCACGATCAAACATTACTTCCCGGACGTCATTCAAATTCACTACCCCTAGAAAGGTATTATTTTCATCAATTACCGGAAATAAATTACGAGAGGAACGTGAAACAATTTGCACTAAATCACCTAGTTTATCGTACGCATGAACGGTTAAAAAATTCTTTTCAATCTCATTATGCAAACGCATTAAAGTCAATACCGCGCGATCTTTATGATGCGTAATTAACTCGCCTCCTTGACCTAGCTGTTTGGTATACACACTATAAGGCGTGAAATATTTAACGAGTAAAAACGAAATCACCGCGGTAATCATTAACGGTAAAAAGAGCGAATAGCCACCTGTGATTTCAGCGATTAAGAAAATAGCGGTTAAAGGTGCCTGAAGAATACCTGCCATGGCTCCTGCCATACCAACCAACGTAAAATTACTTCTTGAAACACTTTCAAACCCAAGGTAAGTTAATATATGACCAAACATATATCCTCCCGAACTTCCAATAAAAAGCGTTGGTGCAAAAATACCTCCAACCCCACCACTGTTCAGTGTTAACGATGCGGCTATCGATTTTAATATAGGCAAAGAGAAAAGTAATAGAAAACCAAATATGGCCTTATCAGAAACATTCTGAAGAAGAGACGGGGACAATACCGAGTCTAAATCATCGGCAATTAATGCGTTTATGGTTCCATAACCCTCTCCGTATAATTGCGGAAAAACAAAAATCATAGCACCTACCGCTACCCCACCAATAATGGGTTTTAGATATACGTTGGTGATTTTTTTTAGCCATTTATCGGTGAAAAAGTACGTATTGGTAAACAACACAGAAAGCATACCCGTGAACAAACCAAGTAAGACATAAAAAAATACTTCGTTCACGTTAAACTCTTCCAGTAAACTGAAGTGAAATAGGTAATCATCACCTAAAAACAAGCGCGACATTACCGCAGCCGTTGCCGATGAAAGCAATAATGGAATAAGAGAAGTAATGGTTAGATCAAGCATAATGACCTCTAACGCAAAAACAATAGCCGCAATGGGTGCGTTAAAAATGGCCGCTAATGCGCCTGTAGCCGCTGCACCAATTAACAGTTTTTTCTTTTTGTAATCAAGTCTAAGTAATTGTCCGAAATTTGAACTTATCGCTCCAGATGTAGCCACCGTTGGACCCTCCAGACCTACTGAGCCACCAAAGCCAACCGTAATTGCTGCGGAAATAATCGAAGCCCAGGTATCTTTTTTGCCAATGTTTCCGTTTCCTTTAGAAATGGCATAAAGCATTATTGGAATTCCGTGACCTACCTTTTCTCTCACCACAAACTTGGCGATAAGTACCACTAAGAAAATTCCGACTGCAGGGTAAATAAAGTATAAGTAATCATGCACGTTACTCACTCCCGTTTTAAGAAGATACTCTACAAAGTGAACGGCATTTTTTAATACCACCGCAACCAACCCAGAAAGCAAACCAATAAGCACACTCAAAATGTACATAAAGTGTTTATCTGACAGGTTTTTAGCCCTCCAAATAAGGAATCGTTTAATATTATTGTTTAGTCCTTTCACAGCGCTGCAAAACTATGTTAATTAGTTAGGTAAGCTCTACAGGAACACTAAAACTAAAAATCATTTACGATTAAATCTGACACAAAATTTCTGCTGCTTTTAATAGCGTCTCATCTTGTTTCGCAAAACAAAAACGCAGTACTTTATCCGGACTTGTATTCTGATAAAAAACCGATACTGGAATGGATGCCACTTTGTTTTCTACAGTCATTTTTCGGGCAAACTCCGTATCTACTTCTTTGGTAATATCAGAATAGTCTAACAACTGAAAATACGTGCCTTGTGCGGGTTTAATTTTAAATCGTGAACTACTTAAAGCAGCTACAAACAAATCGCGCTTAGCTTGATACATTTCACTAATATGTAAATAATTATCCTCATTTTTCAGAAATTCAGCGATGGCACGTTGTACCGGGTGATTCACTGCAAAGGTCACAAATTGATGCACTTTGTTAAACTCTTTCATTAATTCAATAGGCGCCATTGCATACCCTATTTTCCATCCCGTAGCATGAAATGTTTTACCAAAAGAACCGACTAAAAAGCTACGTTCAGCTAAGTTCGGATAACGAGCTACACTTTGATGTGCTGCGCCATCAAAAATAATGTGCTGATACACCTCATCACTCAAGACAATAATATCCGTATCGTGGGTTAATTTCTCTAACTGTAACATGTCTGCCTCACTCCAAACTGTACCACTTGGATTATGGGGAGAGTTAATAATAATCATTTTAGTACGGTGATTAACCAGTTTTTTCACCTCTGTCCAATCCACCTTAAAATCAGGGGCATGTAACTCTACAAAAACCGGGTTTGCACCGGTTAATTCAATAGCTGGAATATAACAATCATAGGCAGGGGTAAAAACCACTACCTCATCACCTTCTTTCAAGAAAGCTGTAATAGCCGTGTAAATAGCTTGTGTTCCACCCGCGGTAACGGTCACCTCTGTTTCCGGGTCATAAACCTGGCCGTATAAATTGTACGCTTTTATGGCAATTTCTTCTCGCAAACCAATATATCCCTGCATAGGTGCATATTGGTTAAATCCAGATTTCATGTTTTCATTTATCAACGAAATAAGCGCTGGAGCAACAGGAAAATCGGGAAACCCTTGCGACAAATTCAGGGCATTTTCTTTAGCCGCTAATTGCGACATAACCGTGAAAATCGTTGTTCCTACCAATGGCAATTTTGATGAAATAGCACCTTTATAATTCATTATTTGAGGTTTTACCCAAAAGTAAGGTTTGCTACTTGGCTTTGCAATGATTTGGTAACACCACGCTATATCTATTTACTAATACCTTAAACGTTTGAGGTCTTGATTTTTTTTTTAATTCTTAGGGCTAGCTATTATGTATTATTTTGTGCCCGATTTGCAAAGCATATAATGAAATTTAAAGTTTTAGTAATTATTCTTTTTACAGCGCTGGGTTTACACCAGGGTGTGAATGCACAATGCGTAATTAATTCTTCTTTTTTAGGGAATGACACCAGTATTTGCACCGGCCAAAACCTCAGCTTATCTGCCCCGAGTGGTTATATGAATTACCTGTGGAGTACCGGGAGCACCAATCAAAATATCACGATTCAAAATGCCGGGAATTATAGCTGTTCGGCTACCATAATGAGTACCACAAACTTGGTTCAAAACGGTGATTTTTCTGCCGGCAACACTCTTTTTCAAACGGGTCATACTTATGGTACTGGAGGTGGTTGGGGCTTATTATCTAATGCGGGCCAATATGCAATTAGCACCAGTGCTCATTTAACACACAACAACTTTCCCATTTGTGGAGACCATACCACCGGAACCGGTAATTACATGATTGTTAATGGTTCTTCCGTTTCAAATCTCACCGTATGGTGTCAAACTATTACCGTTAATCCTGCTACCAACTATGTATTCTCTGCTTGGTTAACCTCTGTAGTTTCTTCTAGCCCAGCGATCTTAAGTTTTACCATTAACGGGGTTAGCATTGGTCCAAACTTCGGAATTAGTAGCACCACATGTTCCTGGCAAAACTATTTTCAAACCTGGACTTCTGGAGCTGCACAAACCACGGCAACAATTTGTATTACCAACCAAAACACCGCTTCGGGGGGAAATGATTTTGGACTAGACGACATCTTCTTTGCCGAAGAGTGTACCATACTAGATACCCTATTAGTTAATACTACTCCGTTACCTGTAGTCAATATTGGCCCAGATACTACTATTTGTTTGGGAGACAGCATTGTCATAGATGTTACCGACTCAATCAATTCCACTTATGTTTGGAACAACGGATCTACCTCTCCTATTCAAACCATAAATTCAGCGGCTAACTTAGCGGTTACCGTTACTACAGGTATCTGTTCTAGTTCAGCCACTAAAAACATTTTTGTTATTGACAGTCCGCAAGTAAATTTCGGCAACGATACTATTCTCTGCTTTGGCTCTTCTGTCTTGTTATCCGCGCAAAACCAATTATCCACCTATTTATGGAGCACGGGAAGCGTATCCAATACCATTTACGCCAATACTAATTCTACCTATTGGGGCACAGCTACCAATGTTTGTGGAACAGACTCCGATACCATTCTAATAGATGTAGATTCTGTTCTTAACGTAGATTTAGGTCCTGACACCATTCTATGCGCAGGAAGTTCGTACCAGTTAACGAGCAATGTAGTTGGCGATTCCTATGTTTGGAATAACGGAAACACCACAAATACCACTCCCGTTAATTCCGCTTACACCTATGTTTTAACGGTTACTAATGTATGTGGAGCCTTTTCTGATAGTCTTAATGTAGCTTATGATAATACACCAATTACCCACTTAGGTTTAGATAGTACGTATTGCTTTACCAACCTACAAACGCTAAGTACTTCTTGGAGTAGAGCTACATATTTATGGAATACAGCAAGTGTAGACTCTTCTATAAACGCCAATACTCCGGGCACTTACTGGGTAAATGTAACCAATTTGTGTGGGTATGATGGAGACACCATTACCTTAGCTTACGACCTACCTATTTACTTCAATTTAGGTCCTGACACCGTTCTTTGCGTTGGTGATAGTTTTACAGTAAATGCTCCCGGAAACAACGCAAATTGGCTTTGGGATGACGGCTCTACAGATAGTATTAGAGTAATTCATACGGCTGGAAACGTAAGTGTTTCAGCGAATAATCAGTGTGGCTTTTTCCGTGATACCATTTCCGTAACAAGCGTTTCCAAACCAGTAATTACGAATCAAATTAGCGATACTCTTTTTTGTATCGGGCAATCATTTAGCGTAGGTATTAATAAAAGTACGGCTACTGGAATTTTGTGGATGGATGGAAATCCTAATTATCAAAGAACTTTTGTTGACTCAGGCTCCTATTCCTATTCGCTTACCAATGTTTGCGGTCCAGTATCGGATACGTTTATTGTGACGGTTGATTTACCCGTAGAAGCTTCCTTAGGGAAAGATACTACTATCTGTTTCGGAGAGAAGGTTACCAAATCTTTCGATTATCCAAACCATGAATATTTATGGTCTGACGGAACTATTGATAGCACAAATACATTTAATCAATCAGGGCTTTATGGCGTAATAATTACTACTCCTGGGCTATGTGAAACGTACACGGATTTCGTAATACGTCCTTGCGAATCCGAGCTATATATTCCTAATGCTTTCACACCAGGATCAAATGACGCCTTAAATAACATCTTTCAAGTTAAAGGAGAAGGAATACGTAAGTTTAGGATGGTGATCTATAATCGCTGGGGAATCCAAGTTTTCGAATCTTTTAGTTTGGATTATTCTTGGGATGGAAACATTTATTCTAAACAGGCACCATCCGGGGTCTACTCGTATAAAATATGGTATAATACTGGAATTAGTTCTATTAGTGTTGTTAGGTACGGAGATGTTACTTTAATCCGATATTAAACCAACGGGATACTCAATACTCCCGCAATAATCAAAAACTTATAAATAGTATTTAATCGCTCAAAATCCGTATCATTTTTTGCTTTAAACAAAAAGTATGCACTCACAAAAATGAGCAATTCACCCAATAAAAAATAACCCATCACCAACGTTATTCCATGTAAATAAAATAGCCCCGAAAATGGCAGAATGGTTAGTGCCATCAATAACCCTAAGGTTCGTTTAGTGCCTTTCATACCCACTTTAATAGGGAGGGTTTCGTACCCAAAAATCAAGTCTCCTTTTTCAGATAAAATGTCTTTTAAGATTTCCCGTACCAATACGATCAATCCCACAAAACTCAAATACAAGAAAATATCAAAGGTAAACACCCGGTAAAATATGGCCACCACAAAAAATGGCGCAATAGTCAATACCGCAGCAGATAACTCGCCCAACAAAGCTTTTTTCTTTAGTTTATGAGAGAAAAACCATAAAGCAATACTGAATAAAAAGTTGAACAACATCACTCTTTTCGAAACATAAAAACTCATAACCACCCCAATGGTATTAAACAAAAAATACACATTCAAACAGGTAGTCTGACTCACTAACCGACTAAAAATCACTTTATCAGGTCGGTTAACGGTATCACGTTCTAAATCGTAAAAGCTATTGATGATAAATCCAGATGCAATAATGAAAGCGGTCGAAAAAATAGAGATATGTAAAAGTGGGTCGCGTAATAATTCTAATTTATTGGTACCATCATTTAGTAGGTAAAGAGCTGACAAATATTGCGCGACCATAATAGCCAAAACGCTATACCATCGCACTAGTGAAAGTAAATACCAAGACTTGAAGATTGCGTACCGTTGACGCCTATTGAAAAGGGGACTCAAAATTTATAGATTACTTCGAGGTCTTGACCGTGAAGCATCTTTTGCGCTTTTGGATAATCGCGCGTGAAACCCAAAATAAAACCTCCGCCACCAGAGCCACAAAGCTTCAAGTAATACGCGTTTGATTCTAAACCATCTTCCCAAAATTTTTGGAATGAATCTGGAATCATAGGTTTAAAATTTTGTAAAACCAATGATGATAAATGCTTTAAATTGTCAAAAAGGGGTTGTGTTTCACCTTCTAAGAATGCGGAAATACATAAATCATTGTATTTCTTAAAATCTTTCTTAATCATCTTACGGAAACCCTCTTGTTTCATACGGTCCATAAAAATATTGACCATACCTTGCGTTTCGCCAGTCATTCCGGTATTCATCAAGAAAATAGCGCCTTCGCCCTCTTTTTCAGCTGGAATACCAATAGTATTCACATCACTTTTTGATTTAATTAAAACCGGTAATTTCAAGTAGCAAATTAATGGGTCGACACCCGAGCTTTTACCATGAAAATACGATTCTATAATACCAAATGCGGATTTTAATTTTAAGATATTCTCTTTAGATAAATCTAATTCTGGATCAATTCTGTTTACCGCATATTTGTCATAAATAGCGGCTACCAAGGCTCCTGAACTTCCTACGCCATATCCTTGTGGGATAGTAGAATCAAAGTGCATTCCTTTCGCGATATCACTACCAAAAGTGGCTAAATCTAACGCTACAGGTAATTCATCTGCTTTAGCCAAACCTGCTAAATGCGCATGAAATTTAACCAAATGTGAATTGGATTCTTGTGCGTCTTTTTCAGTTACATCAACAAATTTAAGCTCCCCCATGTACGCTTTGTATGGAATAGACAAGCCCATAGAATCTTGGATGATTCCATACTCTCCGAAGAGTAAAATTTTTGAATGAAAAAGTGCTTCTTTAATCATATTAAATAGGCTGGGGTCCAAAACCTACAGCATCACAAATATACATCTGTTTTTCACAATAGCCAACCAACTCATTTTTAATCCACTGTAATACATCTGACGCCTCGTTTTTAGGATACAATAAATGCACATTTGCTCCGGCATCTAATGTAAAATAAACGTGGTTTCCAGTAGCCTTTCTATACTCCCACAAATGGTGAATAACCGCAACGGTATTGGGTTTCATCAACATAAAATAGGGTGTAGAAGTCATCATCATCGCATGAAGCGTAAGTGCCTCACTTTCCACTAACGCACCAAACTCCTCCAAATTGCCACTTTGCAAAATATCATAGAGTTTTATCGTGTTTTCTTGTGCTTGGGCAAACCGTGTGCTTGCAAACGGGTTATTGTGCATCAATCCGTGACCTACAGTGCTAGAAACTTCTTTTTGTCCGCGCTCAATCAATAAAATAGTGTCTTGAAAGTCTTGAAATATAGGATGTGTGTTTTGTAACGGAACCGCTACCTCATCACTACTTCCAGTAATAGAACTAGCGCCCCAAGTAGTTAACCCGCCATATACCGAACGGCAGGCACTACCCGATCCTAAACGCGCAATGAACGATGCTTTTTCGTAAAAGTGTTCTTCGGTAATTTCGGGCGATAATATTTTCTCAATACTCATTAAACACAACGCCATAGCACTCATACCAGATGCCGAAGAGGCAATTCCGCTAGAGTGAGGAAACGTGTTTTCGGTATCAATATCTAATTCTAATTCTTTCAAAAACGGGAAGTAATCTTCCACTTTTTTCAAGAACAAAAAGGTCTTTTCACCAAACTGACTAGCTTCTTTACCTTCAAACATAAAACACACCTTCGGACCAGAAGTTACATTTTCACGTCTTTTATACTTGATTTTAGTAATGGTTTTACTCTCCCCCAACGTGAAACTAATAGAAGGGTTTGCCGGAATTTGATTCCCCGTTTTACCCCAATATTTCACTAAAGCAATATTGGATGGGCTTTCCCATTTCACTTCTCCAGTAAAATTTTCTGGAACTGTTGCTATACCGCCTGGTTGTATTGTCATTTTGTTTCTATTCGAAATTCGGTGTTCGTTATTCCTTGTTCAGTGTTTGTCACCGTTTTTGAATTTGTTTCGCTTCGCTACTCAAATCAAAAACATCGCCAAACCTATTGTAAATTGTTTCCATTTATCCCCAGATTTCATCTGGGGTTACACATATTTGACTCCTCTGGAGTCTAGTACCTAAAACAGATTTTCAAAAGCCTTTCAAACTTCCGTTTTCCGTTTCGGTCAGTTTTATTTAAAATTCCGCGTTCCCTGGAGTTCTTGGGAAAGGAATTACATCTCTAATATTGGTCATTCCAGTAAGGAATAAAATCAAACGCTCAAAGCCAAGTCCAAACCCACTATGTGGTGCCGTTCCGAATTTACGCGTATCTAAATACCACGCTAATTCTTCTTCTTCAATACCCATGGTTTTGATTTTGTTTAGTAGCACATCATAACGCTCTTCACGTTGTGACCCACCTACCATTTCACCAATACCGGGAAATAAGATATCCATTGCTCTTACCGTTTTTCCATCTTCGTTTTCACGCATGTAAAACGCTTTAATATTCGCAGGATAATCAAATAAGATGACTGGTTTCTTAAAGTGTTTCTCTACCAAATAACGCTCATGCTCCGATTGTAAATCGGCACCCCATTGGTCTAAAACGTAATTAAATTTCTTCTTTTTATTTGGTTTTGAATTACGTAAAATTTGGAATGCATCCGTATAAGAAACACGCTCAAAATCATTGTCTGCGACAGACTGTAATTTTTCTTTCAACTCCATCGGACTGCGTTCCGCCTCTGGCTTCACTTTTTCCTCTTCGATTAAACGATTACTCAAGAATGATAAATCGTCATCACATTTTTCAAGAATGGCTTTAATCACATATTTTAAAAAGTCTTCCGCTAGATCCATGTTGTCATCCAAATCGTTGAATGCAACCTCTGGTTCTACCATCCAAAACTCGGCTAGGTGACGTGTAGTATTGGAGTTTTCAGCTCTAAATGTTGGACCAAAAGTATATACTTCGCCTAAAGCCATAGCTCCAAGTTCGGCTTCTAATTGTCCGGAAACCGTTAGATTAGTTGCTTTTCCAAAAAAGTCTTTTGAAAAATCTACTTCTCCGTCTTCTGTTTTTGGCGCATCGTTAATGTCAAAGTTGGTTACCTTAAACATTTCACCTGCACCTTCGGCATCTGAACCCGTAATGATTGGCGTATGCATCCATACAAAACCCTTGTTATTAAAATATTCGTGAATGGCAAAAGCCGCTGCATTTCTGATACGTAAAACCGCAGAGAAATAATTTGTACGCGGACGTAAATGTGCAATTTCACGTAAAAACTCTAACGAGTGACGCTTTGGTTGCAACGGATATTCATCGGTACTAGCCTCACCCAAAACCTCAATTTCAGTGGCTACTAACTCAAATTTTTGTCCGCTACCTTGGCTTTCTACCAAATTACCTACAATGCTCAAAGCCGCTCCAGTAGTGATCCGCTTCATGGTCTCTTCACCAAAATTGGCATTATCAGCAACCACTTGGATATTATTAATAGTGGAACCATCATTCATCGCTATAAACGACACATTTTTACTTCCACGTTTGGTACGTACCCACCCTTTCACAGTTACACCTTCAAGGGTACTGCTACTCACTAATAAATCTTTGATTTTTGTTCGCATTGTTCTGTACTAAAATTTAAGCGTGCAAAGTTAATTAAGTTCGGGTTTTTTTAGTCATACGATGACTTGAAGTCATCGTATGACTCTTGCAAGTGGAAAGGGTTTGATTAGATGTCTAATTTGGGCTTTTAACGTAGTCCTATTATCATGTTCCATTTTCAGTCACAAAATAAACATTAGATACGTAAGCGAGTAAAAACTGAACATGTTTGGAGCCTTTGTCCAGTTTTGGGTTAAAAAATTGGACAGTTAAACTTTACTGAATCACTACTTTCTCTCTATGCAAAACAGCGCCAACCTCATTTTTGATTATTGCAAAGTAAATTCCATTTTGATAGGTAGAAACATCAAAAGTTAAATCTCTTTCAAAGGTTTGCTTTTCAATCAGTCTTCCTCGTAAATCGTACATTTCCAGTATTGAAATACCGTTTATTTGTTCTGTGGTGATGTTGATTAGGTTATTGGTGGGGTTGGGGAATATTTGGATAAACTTTGAATAATCAATTTCGCTAACACTAGTTGTATCTCCATGGGGTATTCCGTCAATAATATAGCCAACGAGGCGATTCTCTTGGGTCTCAAAGTAATTCCCAAACCCCTCTGAAAATGGCTCAACATCAACCTGATACTCACAAAAAGGCCCTAAAACTTCAATTTCAATTAAACCAGAATCCCTTTGACAATAGCCAGGACTATAATAGGAGTTTCCTTTTGTAATTTGTCCATTAATGTCTTTATACACCAGAACAGGCACCATAACATCAGGACTGTGGTTTGTAGTATCAAAAAACAGCGTATTGGTAGAAGCCATGGTATTTGGAAAAGCATCAACAATTGGGATCATACCTGGCCAATACTTTAATGCTCTATTGTAATAGTCATAAATTAGCGTATCCCCAGCAATTCTTTTTCCAGTTACAGTTCGTCTCGAAACATCTATGTTCATTCCATCAGAATTTTGATTTACTACCCACCGAACAAAAACATCACCAACATTATAATGAAAAAAATGTTCTTCCATTGGAATTACGTCTCCTAAACCAAGATTCTGAACACCAATAAGATTATACTTTACCAAGTATGTCTTAGTTAAATCAAAATTTGAAATGATGCCATGGTTTTTAGAAACTACAAAGTCTTTATTTAGAAAAGATAAGGTTCGAATAGAGTCGGTTACTTGATACAAGTCTAAAAACATGGTATCCTTACTCACAAAAGTCATGGTGTCATTTAGCACACTATCACAAACCCAACTATCACCTACTTGTTTATTAAGGTAAATAACAAATTGGCTCACTCCATAAGACACCACCCATTTATTGTTTGTTTTTTTAATTACACCGCCACAAAACTGAGGTTTATGCAAAGCTCTTACAAGTAAAGGGTGAGGAGGAAAAAATGAAGAGGCACAACCAGAATCATATAGAATAGTATCAATTACCTCACCAGGAGAAATTCGATTCATAAAATAGGAAGTATCATAAGCTGTACTGTGAATACTATCTACCCAAACTGTGGAGAAATAACGCATTCGTCTATCCTCTTCATAAACCAAAGTATCATTTGGCATCACCAAACTCCAGTTTTGGGCACAGAGCGACATTGAAATTAATATGCTTAAACTTAGGATATATTTTAAAGGCTTCATTGTACAGGTATTAACACGTGAAAATACAATGAATTGCTTCCTATCCCAAAATTTCAAGGCATTAACAAATCTTAAAGCTATTTATCACTTACAACTTATAGTCATTCACTAATTTTTTTAATTTAGCGCCCTAGTAAGAATTCAACAGTAGTTCAATT
>CAXMPG010000048.1:0-20691 GCA_964195485.1 uncultured Desulfobacterales bacterium | reverse complement strand
ATTCCTCTGGTATATGGTGTTTTTTTGATCTTTTTACAGACATCAATACCGTTTTGCTCTGGTAAATTTAGATCTAAAATTATCAGGTGTATTCTTTCTTTTTGTAATATTTTGGATAGTACCAATCATTTTCACTAGATTTCCCTCCGAATCAAATTCTAGTTTCCCTAATCCATGAACCCATCTTTCTTCCTGCGTATTCTTAGTTACGGTTCGGTAATCTTTATCAAAACATTCCTGATTAATCAGGACATCATTTTTGAGATAATTACCCATCATTTCTCGGTCGTCTGGATGAATTAAGTTTATCCAACCTTCTACATTCTTTTCATAGGAATTATCAATGCCAAAAATCTCGTCCATTACCAAAGAGCTCTTCCAAAATCCATTTTGTACATTCAATACATAAGATCCAATTCTAGCCACTTCTTGAGACTCTTTTAGTTGGTTCTCGCTCTCAATTAGGTCATTTTCATA
Source organism: uncultured Desulfobacterales bacterium (assembly GCA_964195485.1). Lineage (GTDB taxonomy): Bacteria > Bacteroidota > Bacteroidia > Flavobacteriales_G > Salibacteraceae > CAJXZP01. The sequence goes on along the minus strand of CAXMPG010000048.1, from coordinate 20,214 downwards.
TTTTACTTTTTCTGTAATATCACGAATAGTACCTAGCGCGAAATTTTCATTATTAACCTTAATAACCTTTGCCGTAACTTCCGTTAAATATCCAATTCCATTCTTTTTTTTAAGATTAACACGTTTAACTTTTCCCTTCAACATATTTATACTGTCAAAAAAAGTCCGATCAGACTGGTCAAGGCCTTTCATATCATGCACTTTGAATCCCAATAACTCCTGTTCAGAGTACCCAGACATTTTACAAAAAGCAGCGTTTACATATACATAATTACCTTTTAAATCTGCTACCGTTATACCTTCTGTGGATTGACTAGTAAAGGCTTTAAATTTGGTTTCACTTTCTTCTGCTTTTTCTTTGGCTGCAATTAGTTTTTTCTCTGTATTTAATCTTTCCGTTACGTCTCTAATTAAACCTATAATACCAACAATACTCCTCTGGTTATCATAGGAATAACACAATTTCACTTCTCCTGGGAAAATTGAACCATCCTTCTTTCTAAAATTTACCGTTTTATAAAACGTGGTTCTATTTATATCATTATTTTTTATGGCTTCTCCTAGTTCATTATACTGGTTTTCATCCTCATACAAGAAAATTGTTTTCTTACCTAAGACATCTTCTTTGGTATAACCGAATAAATCTAAAAATGCAGGATTACAATCTGTCATCTCTCGGGAAATGTCTGCGACAATTATGGCTTCTCTAATAGAACTAAATAAGGCTAAATACGTATCATTATTTACATTTTCAATACCTTCTCTTTTTTCAGTCATTTTTTTATTCTTAAGGTTTAGCTTATCATAATTTTCTCATCCTTAAAACGGCAACAAAACCCTCTTACAGATTAGATATAAATCAATTATGAACTTAAAGCTATTTACAAAAATTAGGGCTAATTAATAAATCATAATTAAATGACTTTAGTCAGCCGTATCAAGGTTAAAGCAGATGAATTTAAATTATTTCCATATTTAATTCTGGGAACTGTATTACGTAAATCATATTGCAAAAAACTATAAATAAGCATCTAAAAATATAGTCATTCTATTTTCTCCGGAAAATCAAAGTCGTTCGTTCCGAAAAACATTGGAAAATGGGCTTCCTGAAAAATGGTAATATTAAAAATATTTAGTGCGTTTTAAATAAACCCTTCGCGTAATAAAACTAATGACTATTAAAACAAAGGCTCCTAAAACTACTTGAACCCAAGCGGATAATAGCAGCATTTTATTCATCAGTCCATTATGGTCTTCCGTGTTAATTTTAGTGCCACTCATTTCTTTAACATGGTGTAATAAATCTACCGCTAAACTTCCATTTGGAATAGTTTGATGACAGGATAAACATACCCCTCTACGATCCAGCATTTGGCGCTCTTCATTGTTTAACGGACGTGAGTTTTTAAAGTGATGACCTACAGTTTGTAATTGCTTCCCATCTTCGGTTACAAAACGCGACCAATCCATATTTAAGTTAGGAATTGCATTGACTTGCGTTTGCGTGTTTTGCGCTAACGGAGAACCAACTCCAGAACCAATATCTACATTAAAGTCTTTAGATGGGTCTTCAAAAATAGTTCCTCCCTCTATTCCGTATCCCATACTCTGAGGGTTGGTATGACAGCTTTCACACGCTCTAGACTCTGCTTGAATGGTATGCGGTTGTACGGGAGAAATATCTATTCCTAATTGACCTTCGTCACCTGCTCCCTCTACATTCGGAATTTTAAAAATTTGATTTTCTAAAAGCATTTCTCCATTCTTACCCACTACGGTAATGGTGGTTTGACACCCTGGAATAGCCGGTGAAATTCTGTTTTCACCATTTCTCACTAATGGTGGGTTTTCCCAACGTAAAAAGCTACGAGATTCTGTTACTTCACCATCAATTAAATAATCCTCCAATTCTCCACGGGCATCTGCTGTTAAGCCATGCTCGTCATGTGCCGCACCCATAGCTACCCAGTCTGGTTTCTTTTTACACTCTTGAGAATAATCTACTTTTACATGACATCCGTAACACTGAGGCGCCCAAGTAGCGTGGCACGTATAACATTCTAACTCTTCGGTATGTTTTGAAACAGAAACCATTGCAACCTCTCCTTCTAGACTCAACATCTTATTGTCTGTTAAGTATTTTAATGGTTTTATGGATAAATCTTTTCCCGTAGCGGAATGTAAAATAATAGTGTCTCCCGAACGAACGACATTAGGTAATGGATTTCCTCTAGCCGTAATTAAATAGCCATCAATAGGATCGTAAACCGTTCCTTGCTTCAAGTATTTAGCTAATTCTTTTGTGGTCCCTCTAGGCTTATCTCCAATATTTTTCAGACCTGCAATTTCATCGCCATACCCAATAGGTAATTCCCATGGGTTTTTAGTTGGCGTTCCATGGCAATCTTGACACTCAATTTCTACTGGAGCAAGTGTTGCTCCTGCTAGTGTACCATCACTATGCACATCGGTAGATGTATGGCAATCTTGGCACAACATTCCTTTACGTAAATGCACATCCGATTTAAGATGTAAATAATTTTTGGAGTGTAGTTTAGGCTGATCATCCCCATCTCCCATAAACGGAGACGAATAAGCCGTTTCCATTAAGCCTTGGTAAGAAGTTCCAATACGCTTGCCTCTATCATGACAGGTGGTACAGGTTTCTACCGGAACCCCAGAATATTCCTTTTCGTGAACGGTTACTTTGGCTTCTCGCGTACCTTGAATAGAATGAACCAATAGTTTGCCCTTCCCTTTTATCATGGGGTCTTTACCTTCGTAAATACCCTCATTTCCGTACGGGATATGACATGAACTACATCCCATGCCTCTATAATCACCGCGTTTTTGACGTCCTTTACTTCCAGTATGGCAACGTTGGCATTCTTGACGTAAATAGGTATACACCGCTAACTGTGGATTTTCCATTACTTCATCAGCCGTTGGTGCTTCTGGTAATTGCGTCATTTTACTTGGATAAACTTGAGGTTCTAACTCCTTTAATTCAGCCATGTAATCTTGAAAAGTTTGCGTTCCTAATCGCTCATGTACCGATACCTCTTCTACATCATAATTACCGATATCATGATTGTATCCGTTTAAGCCTCCAAATCCCCAAAGTGTACCTTGAATTTTACCGGCTTCGGTAAACATAAGCGAGGTAAATTGGGTCATTACTTGCTCTTTGTGGCAAATACCACAGGTATTCTCATTTATCCACGGACTTCCTGGTTCTGGGTAAAAGTTTTTTGGCCCGGGGTTGGTTTTAAAGTATTCTGCTATTCCTTCATGAGCTGTATTTTCTCGCGTGCCTTTAGGATTACCTCCATGACACACGATACAATCATTTCCTGGGGCACCTGCTTTATCTGATATTTCCAGAATCTGTTGCATCATTCCTGACTCCTCTGCTCGAATATGTTCTAACTGAAAATGACACGAAGTACAATTGTTAGGTAGAAAATGATGCTTCACTTCTACCGGAGGGTTTTGCCAATGAATCTCAGGAACCACTTCCATTTTTGGCACAGACGAAACAGCTGTTTCACCTGCGAATGAATCACTTACAAAGCTAGTTAACGCGTAGACCCCGGAGATTATGGCGATAAACAATATAACTACTTTGATTTTATTCATTCTGATTATATTTTTTACTTAACGAAAATAACCTTTCTAACCCCTACAAAAGAAAAATCCCCAATTCATATGAATTGGGGATTTCCAAATATTATTTTACAGAAATTAACCTTCGTTAATTTCAAATTATGCTTTCTTTTTTCTTTTCTTAACGTCTTTTAAAAATTTTCCGTTAACGCTTTCACCAAGAATAACAACATCTTTAGAACGACTGTATTCTTCAATAGCGTGTTGCATTTGCTCTTCGGTATCACGAACCAATTTAATTCCCGAATTAGCTCCTCTGTTTCTTACCTCAATGTAGAATCCGTCTCTAAGTTTCTTCGGTTTAGTTGGAGGTCTTCCCATAATCTTTACTTATTTCTTCTTGTTTGCTAGATATATTTCTAATAAAAAACTCCTACAAGCTGCTAAAACACTACAAAACAAGTGGTTTCAACCTAATCTATGCATTCGTTTAATGCGGACAATATAGAACAGTGAAATTAATTAATCAAGAAAATACAGAAATAGAATTCATATAACTATTAAAAATAGTTATTGAGGAAAAATATTCTGAAGAATTGGTGTTAATCCGCTAAAGAAAAACTCTACCGCAATTACCATAACGATTAGCCCCATAAGTTTCATAAGGACTCTGTTCCCTGTTTCGCCTAAAAAATTAGAGATTTTTGTAGCACTAACAAAAATCAAAAATGTTAGCGCCATAATCACAACCATCGTAATTATTAGGGTCACCTTTTTTTCAATAGTATTTGCGTCATCCATAAGTACAATTGAATTAGTAATTGCACCCGGCCCCGCAATCATTGGAATAGCCAATGGAGTTATAGAAATATCACTTACGTAGGAATCTACTTCTGATTCGTCATTAAATTTCATTTTACCCAAGCGTGCATGCAACATATCTTGGCCCATGATGAAAAATATCACTCCCCCAACGATACGAAAGCTATTCACTGAAATACCGAAAAAGGAAAACATTAATTGTCCTGAAAACGCAAACATTAACAAGGTGAAAAAGGCCACAATTACCGCTTTTCTAGCTGTAGCTGTTCGCTGTGCTTGATTCAACGTTGAAGTCATACCTAAAAACACAGGCATCGACCCAATAGGGTTGATTAACGTAAAAAATGAGGTAAACACTAAGATAGCGTACGTATAAAGCCCTTCCATTTCCATCATTATTTCTTCTCTTTATTTTTTTTGCAAAAGTAATACGACTTTTTAAATTTTCAATAAGGTTTTACACCTCTTCATCCATCATGTCAGTCACTACATGATATCTAGGATCCTCTATAGAACTTTCAATTATTGGTTCTAAGTTAGGATGTCCTTTTAATAAAAGCATTTTACATTCCGGACTTAAGTGAATTAGTTTTAAGTCAATTCCAGCTCCCATATACTTTTCAGCAATATTACTCACCGCTTCCATACTAGAGTGATCGGTAACTTTAGATTCCATAAAATCAATTTCTACTTTTTTAGGATCGGTTTTAATATCAAATTTCGAGTTGAAATTCTGGATTGAACCAAAGAATAAAGGTCCCCAGATTTCGTACACCTTAGTACCATCTTCTTTCATACGCTTACGCGCTCTAATCATGGTAGCATTTTGCCAAGAAAATACCACTGCAGAAATCAGTACCCCAGCAATTACCGCAATAGCTAAATCTTGCCAAACCGTAATAGCAGAAACGGCAATTAACACAAAGGCATCAGCCACAGGAATTTTACGAATAATTCTAAAACTACTCCAAGCAAATGTTCCTACCACTACCATAAACATTACACCTACTAAAGCTGCAATTGGAATTTGTTCAATTAACGGTGCCCCAAAAAGAATAAATCCTAATAATGCCATTGCTGCCATTGCCCCAGATAAACGGCCACGGCCACCAGATTCTACATTGATTATAGATTGTCCAATCATGGCACAACCTCCCATACCACCAAATAATCCGTTTAAGATGTTTGCACTCCCCTGCGCCACACATTCTCTATTACCAGAACCACGAGACTCGGTCATATCATCAATTAAGTTCAAGGTCATTAACGACTCAATTAAACCTACCGCAGCTAATAAAAATGCCGTTGAAATAATTAAATCCCAGTGACCTAATAATGTATCAAATAAATCGAAAATTTGGAATTGAAACGAAGGCAAACTACCTTCTAGTCCCGTACCACCACCATCACGAATAAATGAGCCTACAGTACTTACTTCCACATTTCCAAAAATGGTAATGGCCGCTACCACAATAATGGCAACAAGCGCAGAAGGAATTTTTGTGGTTAGTTTTGGAAGTCCCCACATGATAAACATGGTCAAACCTACCAGACCCATCATAGTGTATAATTCGATACCTGTTAACCAAGATGATTCTCCATCAACGGTTCCTTTAAACAGATTCATTTGCGATAAGAAAATCACAATAGCCAAACCATTTACAAATCCCATCATTACTGGATGTGGGATTAAACGAACAAATTTACCGAGTTTAAATACACCGGCAGAAATTTGAATAACACCTACAAATAGTAAGGTAATAAATAACCATTGTAGTCCAAGGTTTTCCATTGGCTCAGCAAGGGTCATACCCACTTCATTTCCTTTTTGAATCATGTGAACCATTACGACTGCCATGGCTCCGGTTGCTCCAGAAATCATTCCTGGACGACCACCTAAAATAGCGGTTACAATACCCATCATGAATGCACCGTATAAACCCACTAATGGGTCAATTCCAGCAACAAATGAGAATGCTACTGCTTCTGGTACTAAAGCCAACGCAACCGTTAATCCGGAAAGAATATCGTTCTTCGGGTTTTGGGTAAACGTTTTTAAAAATGACTGTGATGCGTGCTTAACTTTCTCTAGCATAATTGATTGATTTCCTTACTTCAAAAAAGCTGCAAAAGTAGTTTTTTAATATTCCCTGCGAGTTAAAATAATAATAAGTTTAAAAAACTTTGAATCAATGGTTTAATTGCAATTTTCTAACTTTTCACCAAAGCTAAAACTACGTTAAAGCCATCGGGGTCTTCATAGGTAATAGCATTCTCATTCCAATACGGGTTTATGGCGTTAACCGATTTGATTCCTGCATTTTCAATAATTGAAACGCGTTGGGCTCTTTCTTCTTCGGTATCAAAATAAAAAACGAGTAAATCATCTTCATCTGGCTGATGATTTGGTTTGGTAGGTGACACTGTAAATTCCAGATGCCAGTCCGCCCCTTTTTTGCCCATAAACAGTCCATCATATTGGTCATGGCTCTCAAAACTACCCAGAATTTCAAATCCTAATAAATCAACGTAAAACGTTTTTATGGAATCTAAATTTGTGGTATGTCTGGCGTATCTAAATTTCATACTAATGCTTTCTTCAAATGTAATTCAAAGAAGCATTGAAAATCGCTACAAAAGAATTTACCTATTCAAAAGAAAGCACTACTTTTGCGCCCTCAAAAACAAAAAAAAACAAACGAGATGGCTGGTACAATAACTTACACCATGGTAAAGCCTGAAGCAGTTGCTGCAGGACATACAGGACACATTTTAGGCATGATTACAGATGCTGGATTTAGAATTGTTGCTTTGAAAAAAGTACAATTAAGCGCAGAACAAGCGGGTGAATTTTACGAAGTTCATAAAGAACGTCCTTTTTATGGCGAACTAGTTGAATACATGAGTGGCGGTCCTATCGTTGCAGCTATTCTTGAAAAGGCTAACGCAGTAGAAGATTACCGTGCTTTAATTGGCGCTACTAATCCTGCTGATGCAGCTGAAGGAACTATTCGTAAACGTTTTGCTAAGTCTATTGGTGAAAATGCAGTTCACGGTTCTGATAGTGATGATAATGCACAAATTGAAGGAAGCTTCTTTTTCTCAAGGTTTGAGAGATTTTAAATATATTAACTGAAAGGTTAAAGAATCCCATTCCGTAAGGTTTGGGATTTTTTTTGTTTATGGGAGCTTGACGGATGACCCTTGGACAAAAGCGCAGTGCAGGCTGATTTTGATATTTGATGTTGGCTTTGCTAGTTGCCACGAATAAACGCTACTGCATTCATAATAATGGAAAGATTCAACTGGTTACTGATGATCTGCATAAAAACCTTTTCTCTGCTATTCACGCAAAGAGCGCTAAGGTTTCGCAAAGAACGCTAAGAATTTTTCCTGCATTCATACCTATTCAAAGGCTCAACTCATTCGTGCATTCGTGGCTAACCCAAAAGGCTCAACCATTCATTCTAACCCAAGTAACTTAAAACCCTATCGCAACAGATTCACTTCTGGTATAATCAGCTGCTCCTTCTAGGTCCCCATTTTCTAAAATCATAATACAGTTCATTTTTCCTATGCTCTTCCAGTACTTAATGGTATGTCCCATTTGCGTTAATGAATCCACGACTAACGAGTCTACTCCATCCTCTTCCAAATGAATTTCATCGGGTAACCATTGGGCGTGTGTTTTTGTGGCGTTAACGGCATCTTGCATTCCCATATCGTACCAGATGGCATTTTGTATGGTTTGATACGTTGTGGTTATGATGGTTGACCCGCCTGGAGTACCTACAACCATGAATAGCTTACCCTCTTTTTCAACAATCGTTGGACACATAGAACTCAACATCCTTTTTTCTGGAGCAATAGCATTCGCCTCTCCTCCAACCAATCCAAATTGATTCGGAATACCTGGTTTAGCACTAAAATCGTCCATTTCGTTATTCAAGAAAAAGCCAGCTCCTCTTACCAAAACCTTAGAACCAAAGTTTCCGTTTAAAGTAGTCGTGATAGAAACCGCATTTCCCCATTGATCCACTATACTGTAATGCGTGGTTTCATGACTTTCAATTATATCTACTTTACCTTGTTTTATAGTGGCCGATAAGGTGGCTTTAGCCCCATCAATGTCTGCAAATCGTTTTTCCAGATAATCGGAACTCAAAAGCATTTGTTCAGGGACATCATAAAAATCAGGATCGCCCAAATGCGTAGCTCTATCCGCGAAAACGCGTCTTTCTAATTCGGTCATTAAATGAATGGCCGATGTGCTGTTATGCGGATAGGATTTCATGTTCATAAGATCTGCTCCTTTTAACAACTGAATAAGTGCAATTCCTCCGCTAGATGGCGCACCCATTGAAATTATTTTGTAATTCTCTAATTCGGCAACCACTGGTTTTCTCCAAACGACCTCGTAATCATGCATATCGTCTAGGGTAAGTATTCCTCCTCGCCTTCTAGACTCTGCTACAATTTTTTTTGCCGCTAAGCCTCGGTAAAATTCACGGGAACCTTTTTCGCCAATTCTAAAAATGGTTTCTGCTAATTCAGGAAATTTTACGGAATCACCTTCTTGCCATTCACCTTCTTTCACATACGGATTATCCATTCCGTTCATTTCTATAAACTCATCCCGATACTTATTTAAAATAGCTGCTTCCCCTGCCGATAAAGGAAACCCAAGTAATGCCAAACGAATAGAAGGTGCGATAACATCATCCCATTTCAAGTTACCAAATTTTCTTTGTAGCGCCTCCATACCGCGAACAGTACCGGGTACACCTACCGAAAAAATTCCTTTTTTACTCTTATTTTCAACCACGTTTCCAGTACTATCTAAAAACATGTTTCTATACGCAGCTTTAGGCGCCTTCTCTCTAAAATCTAAAGTCCCGTATTCCCCATTTGCTAACCTATATGTCGCAAACCCGCCACCACCAATGTTTCCAGCTCGTGGGTAAACCACGGTTAAGGCAAATTGAACGGCAACCGCAGCATCAAATGCATTCCCTCCTTCTTTCAAAATATGAACTCCCACTTCGGTAGCTAAACGATGTGCCGAAACCACCATTGCGCTGTCTTCCATTACAACCGTTTCTTGATGTACATCATCAAAACTCTTGACGTCACAGCTATTCATGAAAATGGTAATCGCTAATAAAGACGCTATATAACTAATTGATTTTAAGCTCATATTGTATTTTACATATATAATATCAGGTTTTAAACAGACCTTGTATCATGAATAATTAAAGTAAATGTCAGTATTATCACTAACATAATTGACCTAATTTTACACTACAAATTTAATTATACATTTAATAAAACAACAATGGAAACTTTAGAACAAATCCATGCGATTATGAGTGCACCATGGCCTTGGTGGGCAGGTGGTATTACCATAGGACTTACATTATTCTTATTACTGTATTTTGGTAAAGAGTTCGGATTATCAGCTAACCTTAGAACAATGTGTGCTGCTGATGGCGCGGGTGATTTTGCTGATTTTTTTGATTTTGATTGGCAAGCACAAGGTTGGAATTTAATGGTAGCACTTGGGGCTATGTTTGGCGGCTATATGGCTGCAACCTATTTTTCTCCTGGTCATATTGCACATGTTTCCGAAGCTACGGTGGCTTCCTTAAATGAAATCTCTGCGGGTGTGGAAGGCGCTCAATTTACATGGTCTCCAGAAACGGGCGCTAACGTACCTATTGTTCCTGCTCCTACTGCTGAAAACCCAAATGTTCCTGATTTTTGGAATCTTTACAGCTGGTCTTCGTTATTCACTTTAAGAGGAATGATTATTATTCTTGGTGGTGGATTCTTAATTGGTTTTGGGTCTAGATATGCCGGTGGTTGTACTTCTGGTCATGCTATTTCAGGAATAGCCGATTTACAAATACCATCGTTGGTAGCCGTAATAAGCTTCTTTGTAGGCGGGTTAATTATGACCTACTTCTTTTTACCATTCATTTTACAAATCCCAATATAATCAATACTAAAACTTATAATTATGAAATTTTTCAAATATATCATGGTAGGGTTCTTATTTGGGTTTGGTGCATTCAAACTTGAAATGGTATCCTTTTTCAGAATTTACGAAATGTTCCTATTTCAAGATTTCCATATGTACGGAATCATTATTTCAGGAATATCTTTCGGAATTATCATTACACAACTTTTTAAACTAGGCTTTGTAAAAACAAGCTCTGGTGAAAAAAAGACATTCAATCCGAAAGCACATACATGGCCACGTTACATTATTGGCGGTATCATTTTCGGTATGGGATGGGCACTTACAGGTGTTTGTTCAGGTATGATGTTTGTACTTATTGGAAGTGGTTACACGGTGTTTGCCATGTTTATTGCCGCTGCAATGCTAGGCACATTTGTGTACGGGTTAACACGATCAAAACTTCCTCATTAAAGGAATATTAATAACTAAATCTAAGCCTGTTCGTTTCGGACAGGCTTTTTTGTGAATAGATATACCGCATCTACGAAGCTCAATTTCTAGCTGAAAAGCCGCTATTAAATACCTATTTAGAACAGCCTGAAATAAAAATTGACCTAATTTAGCCGTGCAATTCAACACAACAAAATGTCACAACCAATTTTAGAAGTATTGTCCGCTAGGTACAGTAGTACAAAATTTGAAAGTATCATTAGTCGGGAAGAAAATCCATTTAATGAACTAATGGAACTCGCGTTGCAAAACCACGCTCCTGCTTCTTGGAGAGCTACCTTCATTTGCCATCATAAAACCTCAACCAACGACCCTTTATTAGAACCATATATTGAACGTATTGTATCCGCTATTCCCAGTAAAAAAGACGGTCACCAAAGAGAGCTTTTACGACTTCTTTTAAAAATGGATATCACGGAAGAGTTGGAAGGTAAACTATTTGATATCTGCGTTACCATTTGGGAAGCGGTGGAGAAAAGCTCCTCTGCCCGTATACTTGCTTTTAGAGTTATTGCTCAAATTGCAGCTAAATATCCCGAAATGAAAAATGAAATGGAATTCCTTACCCAATCGCAGTATACCGAAACATTAAGTCCTGGGATTAAGCGTTCTCTTGAAAAAATCATCCAATCCAGTACCTAAATGATTATCACGCTAATCTAGCTTACAAAAGACCCTCAATTTTAATATAAAGCTACATTTGCCACCGTTCAAATCAATAGGATAGATATATGCATGAAAATGCCGAAAACAAACCAAGTAGCGAAGAAATAGATACATGTATTTCCATTTTAGCGCAACTAAACTCAGATACCACACAGTTATTTGATTTACCCGAAGAAAAGCGGGTTGCTTTGATGAAACTGGCTGGAGCATTATCTAGGCCTGATAAAGATGCTCTACACAAACGTAGAAAAGACGGTAAAAAAGCGGCTAAACGTAAAATTACCGAACGTGAAAAACATGCACGTAGCGAAACCGGTATTAGAAGTGCACGAGAAGCTCAAGTTTTTGAGGCTCCAAAATTAATTTCCGCACCCAAAACAGCGGAAGAAATGGGAGAACTAAATTCTCCTAGAAACTGTTACGTATGTAAGGATGAGTTTACAAAACTGCACCACTTTTATGATACCATGTGCACCAGTTGTGGAGATTACAATTACGCTAAACGTTTTCAATTAACGGACTTATCTGATCAAGTAGCCGTAATTACGGGATCTAGATTAAAAATTGGATATCATATCACACTAATGTTACTTCGTTCTGGAGCAACCGTGGTAGCCACTACCCGATTCCCTGTAGATTCAGCTTTACGGTTTTCGGAAGAATCGGATTTTAAAGATTGGGGACACCGTTTAAAAATTCATGGATTGGATTTACGTCATATCCCTAGTGTGGAGATTTTCTGTAATTTCATTGAGCAACAATATAATCGCTTAGATATCCTGATTAATAACGCGGCACAAACCGTAAGACGTCCTGCGGGCTTTTACGAACATTTAATGGCTAAGGAAGACTTAGACTACAATACCTTGCCGTTGTCAGCGCAGCAAACGCTACAAGACCACTATTTCTGCTTAAATGAATTAAGAGCGTTATCTACGAATACAACCAGCGAAGAAAACGATGTCCTACCGGTTACTTGGCACGGACCTGAACCTGGAATTGGAATTAGTTCTTCGGCTAAATTATCTCAGATACCTTACAGTTTTGATAATTCATTACCCACCAAAGAGGTGTTTCCAGAAGGCAAATTAGATGCCGATTTACAACAGGTAGATTTACGTAAAACTAATACGTGGAGATTGAAATTAGGCGAAATTGAAACTCCTGAGGTGGTTGAAGTGCAATTGGTGAATGCTATTGCCCCTTTTGTTTTATGCAACCGATTATCGGTACTCATGAAGAAAGAGAATACAGGATGTAAGCACATCATAAACGTATCGGCTATGGAGGGTAAGTTTTTGCGATTCAAGAAAAATCCGCGTCACCCACATACTAATATGGCCAAGGCCGCATTAAATATGTTGACGCACACCTCATCTGCAGAATTAGCTAAATCTGGAATTTTTATGAATGCCGTGGATACGGGATGGGTGACCGATGAAGACCCGGCAGAATTATCGAAAGCTAAAGTAGACACACATGATTTTCAACCGCCTTTAGACATTGTAGATGGCGCAGCTCGTGTAATGGATCCCTTAATTGATGGAATTAACACGGGTAAACATTGGTCGGGTAAATTCTTAAAAGATTACATGCCGATTGATTGGTAGTTGATGGATTAAAGCTAAGGCTAAAATAAATAACCAAAGTGTAGCTTGATATCTCTTATCATAGATATAACGGATTGTTTTTTTTAAAAATTTATAGTAATTGATTTCTTAGGATACTAACGCTACTTTATAACCGGATTGCCATAAAGTTTTCTAGTATCTGCCGAAGCAGAATAGAAAACTATAATATGACAATCTGCTATTGTTTCTTTATTAGGTAACAATGAAGCTAAACATGAAATTAAACTTAAAACGCAGCTTGACATATTACAGTGGTGCTTCCAATTTATTGGAATAGTAACACTTTATGCCAAGCGGATTCTTAATTGATAATTGTTCTTTCTAACTCGATTGCCATAAAGTTTTCTAGTATTTGCCGAAGCAGAATAGAAAACTATAATATGACAATCAGCATTTTTTTTATATCATCTTGATATTGTAAGGTTTCGGGGGAAATCCTAATTTCTCACTTATTCTTAGTAATCCGATTGCCACTAAGTTTTTCTAAGATACAGGACATCTAGAAAAAAAAATGCGCCATCTGCTAAGCTGAATTAATGCCTCTGCTTCTTTGCCTTCACACTGAAATCGTCAAAGGTTCCCGTAACATTGATGTTGAGATATTTCGTTTTTCCATTCGGATCTAACTCTACAATTTCATCTTCGGTAGCAGGATCTTTGGCTTTAGCGCCAAACAACTTGTTTTTTGAGGCTTGCTTTACCAAGCTCCATGGAATACGGAAATAGTAATCCATGTTGTCATTCATATCTTGCGTACCCGATATATCCATATGGCCCAAGGTAGATTCAATGGTCATATTAGGTATGGTAACGGTTCCATTTGTAATGTCCATATGGTTTTGCAACGTATCAAATTTTATGCTGGTGAGGTCCTTATCTCCAAAATAATCCGATAACATCATTACAGGATCATAATTTTCTAGGCTACCGTTTAATACCATAATGTCCATGTGTACCACCGACTGATCCAAATCGACTACCAAATCAGGATATACTCTAATTTTACCGGTGATTTTTGCTGATAATTCTCCGTGTAGGTTTTCAGAAACTACGGCATCTTGACCAAAGTTTTCGAACTTGAATAATAGTTTATCCAAGTCTACATCGGTAAGCGTCATTTTGGGTTTTAAATAGATATGCTCGGGATCGCTACCATTGAAATACCCATTCATGGCAATGTGGCCTCCTGCCCCATCTAAACTCACGGTATCTAGATAGAGATAATGATTATGTGTTGTTCTTACTTGGGCGTGAATGTTTTTTAAATCTAAACGATGGTAAATAAAATGGCGCACATCTACATTAAACTGCATGTCGGTAAAAGGCATTTCATACACGTTAAATGCTTCGGCATGTTCTGCTACATCTTTAGTGGTCTTGGCACTATCATGGGATTCTGATAAGGTGGCATCCGCAGTAGCACCGAAACTGGACAAAGCATCAAAATCAATAAAGTCAGATTTTATACGGAATAAATTATCCCTTTTCTTAATGGTTTCATCTTCGCCCAAATAGTAATTCATGTCCATTTCAAATTGGGTTCGCCCCATTTTACCTTTGAACTGTTGCACCATGATATGCTCATCTTCGTAGTGAAAGCGGCCATTGAAGTTTTCAAAACGTAACGGATGCACATGCAGTTGACCATCTAATTGATCTAACTGCATATCTATACTATACAATGCGTTTTGTTTGTAATGCATACTCGTGTTCAAATGCAGCACTAAATTCTCCACCTCTTCGTGTCGGTAGTCTTTAGGCACATGGTTTTCTCCTTGGTAGGCGAATAGGTTGTCGAACTTGAGTAGGTCAGATTTAAAAGTCACATCTAAATCAATATCCCCATTTAGCTCCTCTTGCATCCAAAAATTGAAATCGTGTATTACACCGTTAAAATGGAAATCAGATTCATCAATATTTCCAGTAAAATCAATAATTTTTAAGTCATCCTCTTTAATAATGACATCGGCATGAAAATCGTGCAGCGTATGTGGGTAATGCTTTAAATCTGCATACAAATTATCTATATAAAATTCACCCAGCGGCAAGTGCTTGTATTCTGTAAACGCATTACCTAAAGCATTGAACGAAAAGCCCAAACTCAGATTTTCAATTTGCTCATCTACTCCGGTGCTGTCTGTAGCCGAGAAATTGGTAAGCTGCGCAATATCTATCGTGGTAGATTTTATTTTTAGCTGCGCATGAACTTCTTTAGTTGTGTGATGTACAATAGCGGGTAAATCAGAAAGTGAACCCGTAATAGACACGTTGGAGTTGCCCAATACGAGATTAAAATAATCTAGTTGTGCTTTTTTACCATTCATTTCAATATGGACATCCAAATCTTTTAAAGGAGCCGGTAAGTCACTTGCATTAAATGATAAGTCTTCTATTTTCAGTTCGGCAAAATAAGCCTGATTTAAATCGTTCAAAGCCCTTTCTGGATGGTCAATATCAATAACGTCATGAAACTTCAATTTCATTTCTACGCTCCCCTTGGCATCTTCCACCTCTTCTAAGTTTAAGAAGCTCACCAAAAAAGGAATATCAAAATCAGCGTCTAACTGCATGTTAATATCTGGAGTTTCAAAATTTTTGACCACTACATTACCTACGAATTTGCCTTTTTCTAAACTGCCTACCATATCGGTTAAGGAAAACTCCATGGTTTCAAAATTGCGTTGCGCACCATTGGTAAAATGACCGGTAAACCCCATGTGGTCTATTCTACGCTTTGCAGTAGCATTTTCAAAATGGGCTTCTTGCGCGCCAAAATACGCATCAATAAACGGTTGACGCCCATTGGTAGTGGGACCTTGTAACACGGCATCAAAGTAAATTTTACCTGCGTTTTCGTAGCGTTCCAGTATAGGAATTAACTCTTCCGGGGCAAAAGCAATAAACAAATCAAAGTTGGGCTTGGTACCTTTAACAGTAATATCAAAGGTCATCTCGTTTTTGGTATCAATACTACCTGCTACCTCAAAATTTCCATGTTCCATAACAATACCGGAAGGTTTGAAATTAAGCATGCCATTAGATTCATCAAAAACCAAATCGGTATGAAACTCAAAATGTCGGTGCTTTAAATACGTGGTATCACCATTGTCCATCACATTGAGTTCAAACTGACTATCAATATGTGCTGCAATTTGATTTCCCTTGGTATTAAAGCCTCCCTTAGCCCAATAAATAAAGGTTTCAATATCTAAATTGGTTGCCTCTTCCCGTTGGTGAATATCTACGTTTTTGAATTCTAATTTACGTAAATGAACATCAATAGCCTCTTCCTCTTCGCTATTGCCTGCCATGGCTAAAGCATGCGCCACGTTAGTACTTCCATCTGGGTGCATTACCAAATCAATAAACCCATCTTCTACCAATAGCGAGTGAATATCATAATGGCCGGAGAGCACATCAAAAAAGCCAAAGCCCAAATAAATATCGGCCACATCAACAATAGCTACAGCGGCAGGCTCTTTAGATTCATAAATATGAACGTCATCTATTTTTAAAGAAATATCCGGGAAATTGGTAAAGGGCGCCAGGTGCACATCACCTACCGAAATTTTACCCCTATAGTTTTCATTTAAGTCGGTAATTTGCGCTTGTACTATAGCATCTTGCTTGAGATAAGCTAAAAGTATAATAGCCGAAATTACTACGGTAGGAACCAGAATTACTCCTAAAAAAACGCGTTTGATACGTGAAGCTTTCATAAGCGGAAAACTACTATTTT
Source organism: uncultured Desulfobacterales bacterium (assembly GCA_964195485.1). Lineage (GTDB taxonomy): Bacteria > Bacteroidota > Bacteroidia > Flavobacteriales_G > Salibacteraceae > CAJXZP01. The sequence continues at coordinate 3,278 of CAXMPG010000048.1, read as the reverse complement.
TTTGGCGAGTTTGAATCGGTAATTATACGTGAGATTTAACGACTTAAATTTATCATTTTTAGTTTGATGGAAACATTAAATACACTTAAAATGAGCTTGCCGAAGTCGTCTACACGTTGCTTTTACTGTTTTTTTTAGTGTAAATTCAAGCGAGGCTACTCCAACAAATACGCTTTAAAACCCTCATAAGAAGTAATTGTAGTTGCCACTTTTTCTTTCCCCATCACAGCTTGAATTTGTTTTGGTAAGGCTTGTTTTGTTTTGATAACATCTTCAACCACATCTAAAAATTTGGTTGGATGTGCCGTTTCTAAAAAGACACAGTATGCATTTGTATTCTTTTCTAAATAAGCTTTACAACCTAAATAGCCTACCGCTCCGTGTGGATCTGCAACGTAATTATAATTGCTATAAATTTCTAACATAGCCGCTTTAGTTTCCTCATCAGAAAAACTAAACGAAGACACATTATCTTTCAAGCTTTCAAAGCTATTTTTATAGATTTCTTGAATGCGGATAAAGTTACTCGGGTCTCCAACATCCATAGCGTTACTTATGGTTTGAACTGATGGTTTCGGATTATATAACTGGGTCTTTAAATACTCCGTCACGACATTGTTTGCGTTATTTGATGCTATAAAATGTTTAATTGGTAAGCCTAATTTTTGTGCCATCATACCCGCGCACACATTGCCAAAATTTCCACTTGGTACCGAAAAGACCATGTCATCATACGTATTATGTAGTTTTTTGTACGCAAACATAAAGTAGAATAATTGTGGTAACCAACGCGCTACATTTATAGAATTGGCAGAGGTTAATTGCATTTTACTCGTGAGGTCTTTATCTAAAAAAGCCGTTTTAACCATGGCTTGACAATCATCGAAAGTACCTTTAACTTCTAACGCTCTAATGTTTTGACCGAGCGTTGTTAATTGCATTTCTTGGATATCACTCACTTTTCCACTAGGGTAAAGTATTACTACATTCACCCCTTTAACTCCTAAGAAGCCATTGGCTACTGCGGCACCTGTATCACCAGATGTTGCTACTAGCACAGTAACTTCATTGGTATTGTTCTGGTTAAAGTAACCTAAACAACGCGCCATAAAACGCGCCCCAACATCTTTAAACGCCATAGTTGGTCCGTGAAAGAGTTCTAAAGTTGAGATGTTTTTATTCAACTCCACAATAGGAAAATCAAATGATAGCGTTTCCTCTATAATGGATTCTAAAACATCCTCTGGAATTTCTGATGATACAAATTGTTTAATTGCTTCAAAGGCAATTTCAGAATGAGATAAATTATCAATGTTATCGAAGAATGCTTTCGGCAAAGGCGTAATATCTTCCGGAAAATACAAGCCTTTATCTGGTGCTAGTCCATTTATAACCGCATCTTTAAAAGATACGTTTGGTGCTTTTTTATTTAAACTGTAGTAATTCATTTTTTTTCTTTTACACGAATTCACAACTAATAGTCTTTTACTTACGTAATGAAGCGTGCTGTTTTTAATTTTTCTAAAGAATTTTAATCCCTTCTGTATTAACTCTGGAGACGTAAGTTTCAAATTCAATCCCGGTTTTTGAATACATTTTCTGTAGTGCTTCTCTCACATTATTAGCGGTCTCCACTCCTTCACATAAAGAAAAAACCGAAGGTCCAGAACCTGAAATGCCAACGCCTAAAGCTCCTGCGTTTAGGGCTTCATTTTTAACCTCGTTATAATGTGGAATCAATTTACTTCTATGGGGTTCTATAATTACATCGTATAGCGATCTTCGCATCAATTCGTAATTATTAGTATGCAAACTATGAATCAAACTTCCAAAATTTGCCCATTGTGTAATCGCGTCTTCAAGCTTTACTTCTTTTGGAAGAATGGCTCTAGATTCCGCTGTTTTAATTTCTATTTGCGGGTGAATGATGGTCGCATATAAATTATGTGGGGAAGGAATTTGTAAGATTTCTAAAGGCGCTAGGCTTTTAACCAAAGTAAAACCTCCAAACATGGCAGGGGCTAAATTATCTGCATGTTCACATTTACTTGCTAGCGCTTCCCCTTTAATGGCAAACTGTGTTAGTTCGGTTTTACTAAACGGTCTCCCTAAAAGCTCGTTCATTCCAAAAACACTACCAACAGCACTAGCAGCACTACTACCAATACCACTTCCAGGCTTTATGTTTTTGTAGATTTCAATTTCAAATCCAAAATCAAGATTAATAGTGTCATACATAGCTAGCGCAGAAACTCCAGCGACATTTAACGTGGTTTCAAGTGGTAAATTAAACCCTTCGATTTTAGTAATTTCAATACCTTTTTTATCGGTTTTTCTAATTACCATCTCATCGCCTACACTATCTAAGCAAAAGCCTAACACATCGAACCCGCAGGCTACATTAGCTACCGTTGCAGGTGAAAATATTTTTATTTCATTCATATTCATTCGGAACTTTAGCAAACATCATAGAAACATATGTCTAATTCTGATTACCTGAGTATATGTGAACAAAAATCATATTATAGACATATATTTACAATAATATTAGTCAATACATCACCTAAACCGAATAAATATCGCTCATAGTATGAAAAATGAAATTGATTCGAAAGATATTCAGATTTTAAGCTTATTACTGAATAATGCACGGCTATCAAATAAAGAAATCGCTACAAAGCTTGAGATTGCACAGTCTAGCACACACGATAGAATTAAGAAATTAACCCAGACAGGATATTTAAAGGGGGCAAATGCCCAAGTAGACCAAAAAAAGCTAGGGCTTAATATTGAGGTAATGCTAGCAATAAAGTTAAATAAGCAACATCGTTCTGTTATTGCAGATTTCATACAGAAGGCATCTCAATTACCTGGCGTTCTTCAATTATTTCATATGGCAGGCAACAATGATTTTATTTTGCACATTGCCGTAAAAGACTCTGATGAGTTAAGGGGTTTTATTCTCGATAGATTATCCACATTAGATTATATACAAAGTACCGAAACTACTATGGTTTTGCACAATGAAAGGGTGAATAATATTCTATAACATTCTGATTATAGCCTTACTTGAGAATACGGCACTTCGACTCCGCTCAGTGACCTTTGATTTTAGTTGAAAGTAGATTCGTTCTTCTTTATCCGCTCAGTGACCTTTGATTTTGGTTGGGATTTAAGAGCCTTAGCTAAAAGTAAATTGGATGAAAAATGGTTTCACCCTTGCCATTAAACTCAATGGTTGGAAATGGGATTTTTATAAAACTCAAGGCTATAAATGC
>CAXMPG010000047.1:0-6524 GCA_964195485.1 uncultured Desulfobacterales bacterium | reverse complement strand
CACAGGATAAAATGGCGGTGGCTAAAAAAAAACGTTCAATCACATCTAACTTAGAAAATGAGTTAGAAGATTTGGAAGTGAAACTTTCTGAAACCAGACGTAAAAAACAAAGACGGGTAGTGGAAGCGGAGATTCAAAATGTAAAGAATGATATCGCGATTAGTAAATTAAATTCTCAAATGACTGAAGAGTCCGCTAAACAAATGCAGTTTGTGGAAGAAGAGACATTGAAAAAATTAACCGATTACGGTAAAATGGAAATGGTTAAACTTCCAGAGATTAATAAGCAACTTACAGTAGCTGAAAATTCAAAAGTAAAAGAACTACCAATTTATGCCGCTTACACTTCAGAGAAAATGAAGTTTACTAGAGATATTGCAGATGCGGATGTTATGTATCAATCGGGTAATAAAATAGCGGAAGAGGTTAAGCAGATGGAAAGAGAAATATCTCTACTAAATCAAGGACTAGATTTAGTGCCATTAGAAGAGCAAGACTCCATAAGGATTTTGGTGGTAGAAAAGAAACAAGAACAAAAACGTTTGTTAGCGGAAGCTGACGTGTTTTACAAAAAGTCTAAAGATTTAAGAGGCGAAGCCTATTATACTTTAAATGAAGCAAATTCCTCGATATTGGAAATGACGGATGCGCAGAATAGGACAGACATTATCAGTGCTATATCTGGTAATATTATGGAAACTGAAATAGCTATTGACACTAACGACATTGACGCAATTCCATTTAATTTAGCTTCTGACATTTTCATTAATTCAGATTCTACCTATTATAGTGATGATAAACCAATTCCATTAGGGGTAACTTTACCAAAAGGAGTTATTCTTAAAGTTCAAATTGGGGCCTTCAGAAATCCAATAAAACAAGAAACCTTTAAAGGGTTCGCTCCAATTGTGGGTGAAAAAACAGAAAGTGGCTTAACAAGGTATACTGCTGGGATGTTTAAAGATTTCTCTACGGCAAATAATGCAAAAGACGGTATTCGAGGTAAAGGGTATTCAGATGCATTTGTGGTAGCGTATTTAGATGGTAAAAGAATTTCAATTTCTGAAGCTAGAAGAGTATTAGCTGGAGATATAACGGCTAGTGAAGTCAATGTGACACCTAATCCTACAGTACAGGCTAGACCAGCCAATGATGTAAGTGTTAACGTACAAACAGTGAATACAACAAATGTTTCACAAGGTAATGGTAATGTAGAGGTTGCAGCATCTAGCTCAAGAGGAGAATTGTATTTTACGGTGCAAGTAGGCGTTTATTCTACCCGAATTTCACCTTCTTCCGTTTTTTCCATAAGTCCATTAAACACCGAACAAATTCCAAATAATTTAATTCGCTATTCTACCGGTGTATATGGTTCTGTTTCAGCGGCTATTAATGCTAGAAATACTATTGTTCAAAACGGAATTAGTGATGCATTTGTAACAGCTTATTATAATGGGGCAAGAATAACTATTGCAGAAGCAAAAGCTATTGCTGGAGGAAATACAGGTGCTGTAAATACAACGAATCCAACGCCCGTAAATAATGTTCCTACGAATAATAATCAGAATGATTCGGCCCCTGATAATACTAATACAACACCAACTAACTCAAATACATTAGGTGAGTTTCATGTAGAAGTAGGTCCGTATACTGGAGGTATTCCTATTGACCAAGCACGTGCTATTTTAGAATTAAGCTCTCTGGGAGTAATTGTTGAAAAGAATAATGGTGCTACCTTATATAAAATTGGTAAATTTACATCCGAAACGGAAGCAGATGCTTTACGTCAAAGTTTAATTTCCAAAGGTCTAATTAATCCGGTGGTAGTAGAAGGTGAGTAAAAATAATTACATATTGAGAGACTTAATGGTGAGGGCTAACGCTCCCCAAGAGTTACCAGAATCAGATTCTGAAGTATTAGTAGATGAAGGTAGAATTTTAGTTCTTCATAATGATGATTATAATACGTTTGATCATGTAATTAAATGTTTGGTAGAAATCTGTGATCATGATGGAATACAAGCCGAACAATGTGCTTACATAGTTCATTACCATGGTAAATGCGATGTCATGCATGGCGAAGACTCAAAACTTGATGTATGTTGCAGATTACTTCGGTTAAAAGGGTTGAGTGCTAGCATTGAATGAATAAATTACTGATATATATTCTAATTCCAATTTTATCTGGATGTGCTTCGGTACCCGTTACCAACCGAAAGCAACTAAGCCTTGTTTCAGAATATGAAATTATTCAGTCGAGTAATATCGCCTACACAGAATTTTTAGATGATAATACATTAGTTAGTATATACCATCCCGATGCTATTTTGGTAAAAAAAGTGGGTGACAAATTAGCCTTAGCCTGTCGAGATTTTTTAATAAATCATGGAGATGTAGAGCGAGTAGCTGGTTTTGATTGGCAGTTTAATCTGGTCGAAGGAGACGAAAAAAATGCATGGTGTATGCCCGGTGGTAAAGTAATTGTTTACCAAGGAATATTATCAGAAACTATAGATGAGACAGGTCTTGCAGTGGTGTTAAGCCACGAAATAGCGCATGCTGTTGCCCGTCATGGAAGTGAACAAGTAAGTCAGCAGTTATTGGCTCAAATGGGAGGCGATGCGTTGCAAATTGTATTAAATTCATTAGATACCAAAGGAATTGATTTCTCAGAAATGTTTTCGCAAACCTATGATTTGGGTTTGCAATTAGGAATGCTGAAGTTTTCAAGAAACCATGAAGCCGAGGCAGATAAAATGGGACTTGTATTTATGGAATATGCTGGATATGATTCTTCAGAAGCAGTCGAGTTTTGGAATAGAATGTCGAACAGTTCACAGAATGGTATGCCTGCTTTTATGCGTACTCATCCTTCTGATGAAAAAAGAATTTTGGCAATTGAAGCCTTTATTCCAGTAGCAAAATCTTACGTTTTTTAATTATGGATATTTGGGTAGCTTTATTATTAGTGTCTTTCGGACTTTTATTTCTTGTAATGGAGGTTTTTGTATTTCCAGGAGTAGGAGTTTCTGGGTTAATTGGAATTTTAGCATTAGGTGCTGGAGTTACTATGGCGTTTATGGAAGATACATATTTAGGTATGCTAACACTTGGCGGTTCTTTGGTAGGAACTTCTATCCTTATTTATTTGTCGGTTAAATTCGATACGTTTTCCATAATGTCCTTATCTACCCAAATAGATTCTAAAGTAGCCGTAAATAACCTGAATGTACTGAAGGTTAATGATGAAGGCGTTACCATTTCTCGTTTAGCACCTATGGGTAAAGCCCGATTTGGAAATATGTATTCTGAGGTTACCTCATGGAATGGTTATATGGAAGAAAATACCCCAATAAAAATTGAAAAGATAAAAGACAATACTATTTTTGTTACACCAATAATTTAAAATTTAACTATGGATTTCACACTCATGTTCCTAGACATTAATGCCTTAATGGTCATTACTCTAGTATTTAGCGTAATTGCGCTTTTAATGTTTTTGTACTACGTTCCTCTTGGACTTTGGTTTCAAGCGTATGTTACAAATGTAAAAATTTCGATTATTCAATTATTCTTTATGAGAATTCGAAAAGTACCACCCGGAGTTATTGTGGCTGGTATGATTGAAGGAACTAAAGCAGGAGTAGAGCTTAATGCAGATGCCATGGAAGCGCACTTTTTAGCTGGTGGTGACGTAATTCGTGTGGTCCACGCATTAGTTTCTGCATCAAAAGCAAATATTGAATTAACATTTGAAATGGCTACTGCCATTGATTTAGCAGGTAGAGATGTATTTGCGGCAGTTCAAATGTCGGTAAACCCTAAAGTAATTGAAACACCTCGTGTAGCAGCAGTTGCAAAAGATGGTATTCAACTTATTGCAGTAGCACGTGTTACGGTAAGAGCTAATATCAAACAATTAGTGGGTGGTGCAGGTGAAGATACTATTTTGGCCAGAGTTGGTGAAGGTGTAGTTTCATCTATTGGTTCTTCTGAATCTCATAAAAAAGTATTAGAAAATCCTGATGTGATTTCAAAAACTGTTTTAGCTAAAGGTTTAGATAGCGGAACGGCATTCACAATCTTATCTATTGATATTGCAGATGTAGATATAGGCAAGAATATTGGCGCGGTATTACAAATTGATCAAGCAGAAGCAGATAAAAACATTGCACAAGCAAAAGCAGAAGAGCGTAGAGCTATGGCAATTGCTGTGGAGCAAGAAATGAAAGCTAAGGCGCAAGAAGCAAGAGCCAAAGTAATTGAAGCAGAAGCGGAAGTTCCATTAGCAATGGCAGAGTCTTTTAGGTCAGGTAATCTAGGTATTATGGATTATTACAAAATGGAAAATATCAAGGCTGATACTGAAATGCGCGGTAGCATTGCAAAACCAAAAGGAAATAAGCCTTCTAAATAAAGGTAAAATAGCATTAACGAAAAAAGCTTCTGAAGAAATTCAGAAGCTTTTTTTTTGCTATGAGAAAAATTGGTAGCTAGTGGTGAAAACAAAACCGGCACCGAGGTGGTCGCCACCGGTTTTGTTAATTTCTTACCCTTACGGACAAGAGAGGTAGTTAGTGTTTTTCTAGCAGGTGATTAGCTAGTTATTAGTAGGTGTGTCTTTCGACAAGACAAATATGTAACCTTTGTTCCTTATGGAATGTAAATAATAAGTCAATTAGTATAAGTATTCAGCTATTTACAACTGTTTAGGTCAATTCCTTTAGCTATTACGGAATATTATTTTTAATGAAGCCGTAATTTGAACTTTAGTTGAAATTAACGTTTGATTAATTGAGGTATTGTCTTATCAAAAGGAATAAAAAGAATAGAAACAGAATTCACACAATGACGGGTATCCTTATCCGTATATTGCTCTCCAATAAACACGTGACCTAAATGACCTTGGCAATTATGACAGGTTATTTCTGTACGTCTTCCATCTGCATCAGTCGTTTTATCAACTGATCCAGGAATCTCATCATCAAAACTTGGCCACCCACAATGCGATTCAAATTTTGTATTTGACCTATATATAGGAGCGTTACATTGTCTACATACATAGGTGCCGTTCTCAAAATGGTTCCAGAATTCTCCGGTATAAGCTCTTTCGGTTCCTTTATTTACAATGACTTGCTTCTCAAATTCGTTCAAAGTATTGTATTCTGATGGGGTGGTTTGAGTACTATCTGCTTTCTGAGCCATGGCTTGATTTGAAAATTGCGTGAAAATTAATAGAAATAAAAATAATTGAAAAATGTTGGTTTTTAATAAACGCATAACTGATTGATTGGTGTGGTTTAAAACTAATGTAAAGATAATGTGATACCACACTAATCGAAAACATTTTAAATACTTTTAACTTGTATATTTACCATTATGAGAAAACTGATAATTCTAACTGTAATTGCGTTGTTTTCAGTGTCTGCTATGGCGCAAAACAGAATGAGCTTAAAGCTTCAAAATGAAATAAATAGAAACCCTAATCAATCACAAATAATTTTAGTTATTGGTACTCAGAGGGTCGATGGTTATCAGTTTTTTGATGCTAATAGGGATAAGTATAAAACGCGAAATGAATTTAGAATAGCGTTTTTAAAGGAGTTGCAAAATCAAATTCATAATGAAAATTTGTGGATAAATGAATTGAATGATCAAGGGTTAGATTTCAAAATACTCCATCAATTTTGGAGTGTGAATATGGTGGCTATTTCCGCATCTTCTGCCACTATTAAATACTTAGATAAACATCCTGAGGTCTACTGGATGGAAAATATTTCTGAAAAACCGGTTGTTTGGGATAAACCAGTAGATATGTCGCCAAATTATGCGCGTGCTGTAAATGGAAGAGAACAAGGAATTACGGCCGTTAAAGGCGATTCGTTGTGGGCAATGGGTTACACCGGGAAAGGAAGTAAGCTTCTAACATTTGACACAGGTGTATGGCCAAATCATCCATCTTTTAGAGACCAGTTTTTAGGGAATCACGTTCCGTTAAGCCAATCATGGTACGGATATGATACTTTTTTTCCGGGAGATAAACCAGGTTCTCATGGTTCTCATGTTACTGGAACTTGTTTAGGATTAGATCCACTAAATTCGGATACCATTGGCTTGGCATTTAACGCTTATTTTATGGCAACCGATCCTATAGTGGAAAGCTTGGCGGATGTTAAAACCGTGTATGAATTAATGTTAGCTTACGAATGGGCCATGAATCCTGATGAAAATGTGAATACTACGCATGATATGCCGGATGTAATAAACAACTCTTGGGGAAGACCTTTTACAGCCGGAGATTCTGTGGCTTGTGATGGATGGGTGAACGATTTGTTTGTAAATCTTGAAATTGCGGGTATCGTTTCTATTCACAGTGCTGGTAATTCTGGTCCAGGGGCAAGTACAATAGGGTATCCAGCAGTATCTAACGCATCGGTAGTCAATAACTTTTCTATTGGCGCAGTAAACGGAAACAGCTCTTCGTTGCCTATTGCTAGCTTTTCTTCTCGAGGACCTTCCATTTG
>CAXMPG010000046.1:0-5551 GCA_964195485.1 uncultured Desulfobacterales bacterium | reverse complement strand
ACAAAACCAAATGAGAATGAGCCTCCAGTTTTCGGACCTTCCAGGTTAGTTGATTTTGAGTTAGAAATGGGTTTCATTACCTATGACGCTAATAGATTAGGCGACCGTATTTCTACCAACCAAGCAGAAGAATACATTTTTGGAATGTGTCTTTTTAACGATTGGTCGGCAAGAGATATTCAGAAATGGGAGTATGTTCCATTAGGTCCGTTTTTAGCGAAAAATTTTGCTTCTCATGTATCGCCTTGGATTGTAACCTTGGATGCTTTACAACCTTACAAAATTGATGGACCGGTTCAAGAACCAGAGGTTTTTGATTACCTGAAATATGACGGCCAAAAAAACTATGATATTGAATTAGACGTTTTCATTCAACCGGTTAACGGTGAAGAAACACGCGTTAGTAAATCTAATTTTAAATATATGTATTGGAACATGAGTCAGCAGTTAGCGCATCACACCGTAAATGGTTGCAATGTACGTGCAGGTGATCTAATGGGTTCAGGAACGATCTCTGGCCCTACTCCTGATTCTTTCGGTTCTATGCTAGAAATTTCTTGGAAAGGAACGAAACCTTTTGCCATGAAAGATGGCTCTGAACGTAGGTTTATTCAAGATAACGATACCGTAATAATGCGAGGCCATTGTGATAATGGGGAAGTAAGAATTGGTTTTGGAGAAGTGACTGGAAAAGTTCTTCCTGCAGACCCTATGTAAACATTACAATTAGATTTATTCATGGCAAAAAAGGAGAAACACGTAATTTCGGAAGAAGAAAAAGAAATTGCTAAAGTTTACCGTCAGTTATTAAAAAGCGCTCGATATTCTCAGTCTAAAGAAGACGTGAGAAAGATTCGAAAGGCTTTTGATATTGCCAATGAATCACATAAAGGTGTTAGACGAAAATCGGGAGAGGCATATATTTTTCATCCATTAGAAGTTGCTCAAATTGTAGCAGAAGAAATTGGATTAGGAACTACCACAATTGTTTGTGCGCTTTTGCATGATGTAGTTGAGGATACAAGTTTAACAATTGAAGATATTGATGCCTATTTTGGACCAACCGAAGCCCGGATTATTGACGGGTTAACCAAAATAGAACAAGTTTTTGAGCGAGAAGGTTCTATCCAAGCTGTTAATTTTAGAAAAATAATTTTAACGCTGGCAGACGATATTCGCGTAGTTTTAATCAAACTTGCCGATAGGTTGCATAATATGCGTACGCTGGACTCAATGCGTAAGGACAAGCAACTAAAAATTGCATCTGAAACATTGTATATCTATGCTCCTCTTGCTCACCGACTAGGTTTACATGCTTTAAAATCAGAATTAGAGGATTTAGCTTTAAAATATAAAGCGCCTCAAATTTATGGTGATATTGTATCAAAGCTACAAAAAACGCAAGCGGTAAGAAACCGGTTTATTAATCAGGTTACTTTACCAATAGAGAAAGGTTTAACAAAAGCGGGTATAAAATACCGTATCCAAGGAAGACCAAAATCTATCTATTCCATTTACACTAAAATGAAGGAGCAAAAAGTGGCCTTCGAGGAAGTGTACGACATTTTTGCTGTTCGAATAATATTGAACGCAGAGGATCAAGATGAAAAAGCACAATGCTGGAAGGTTTACTCTATGGTTACCGATTATTACAAACCCAATCCGGATAGATTAAGAGATTGGATTTCTACACCTAGAGCTAATGGTTATGAGTCATTACATACCACTGTAATGAGTCCTGGAGGCCGATGGGTAGAAGTTCAAATACGCACTGAACGTATGGATGCAGTAGCTGAAAGAGGCCTTGCTGCGCATTGGAAGTATAAGGATAAAAAAACAGATGCATTTGATACATGGATGCAGCGAATTAGAGATGTTTTAGAAAGTTCATCCACTAATCCTATTGAGTTTGTTGATGATTTCAAATTGAACCTTTTTGCCAAAGAAATATTTGTATTTACTCCGAAAGGAGATATTCGTTCCATGCCGCACGACTCTACCGTTTTAGATTTTGCATATGAAATTCATTCGGAAATTGGCAACACGTGTATTGGAGCTAAAGTGAGTCAGAAGATGGTTTCTTTAGGTCATACACTATCTAGTGGAGATCAGGTAGAGATAATTACTTCAAGAGCCCAAAGACCTAAAGCAGAGTGGTTAGAATTCCTTACAACCTCAAAAGCTAAGGCGGCCGTAAAAATGCACTTAAAACTAGAGCATAAAAAAATTGTTTCTCAAGGAAGAACTACCCTTGGTAAGGCCATGAAAAAATATGGAATTACCAGAAGCAAACAGAATTTCCAAATTTTGTCTACTTTTTACGGTGTTTCTTTAGTAGAACAAATGTTCTATAAAATTGGCGTTGAAAGTATCCATTTAAACCGATTAAGTAGATTAAAAGTACAAGATGGGATAATCACTTCTAAGGCTAGAAAAAAGAAAATTACTAGTCTTGAGAAAATTGTTTCTGAAACGAGGGGTAAGAAAATGGAGTTGGTTTTAGGTAATCAACAATCCTTTAATTACGCCTTAGCTACATGCTGTCATCCTATACCAGGTGATGATGTTGTGGGCTTTATCACAAAAAAAGGTGACATGGAAATTCATCGAGTTAGTTGTGAAAACACGGTGAAAATGCTTTCTAATTACAGTTATAGAATCGTAAAAGCGAGATGGGATACCAATGAAACTATTTCGTTTTTATCGGGTATGACATTAATGGGTTTTGACCGAAAGGGTATCGTAAATGAAATTACCAAAATCATTTCTAATGATATGTTGGTTAATATTCGCTCCATTAGTTTTTCTACTGAAAACGGACTGTTTGAAGGAACCATTACGGTATTTGTTAATGACACTTCTCACTTAAAATCTGTAAAAGAAAAAATTAAAGCTATTAAAGGTGTTACTTCTGTTATTCGGTTAGAAAGCTAATCGTTAGAAACTTTAATTTCCATCAAACTAGTTCCTACCCCACCTTTTCCAACAATTATGGCCGATTGTTCTCCTGTTTGAAAATAAAACCTTGGCGTCCAGTTTGTTTCTTTTGAACCTTCCATCAGTAAATCAACGGTAACCTCTCCTCCATCATCCACTTGAGCCAGGTAAATATCGCTTGGTTTTTTAGCATTCCATGATTTGCCTACCAAATCACCATCCGTTTTACTCATGGGTAAAAACTTAAAAATAAAACATAATTTATTACCCGACTGAATCGTACCGTACGAGCATTGATTTTCAGTTTTATATGAACCGTACTGGATTTTAGGAACCCCTTGACGCCAAATAACTTCTCCATCTTTATCAAACCGAACCACCGCAATTCCGTAATAATAAAAGTTCTCATTGGAGTAATTACGGTAAATAGATTCTCCAATCATGGTGGTTCCACTTTCATCAGAAATGATTTTTCTAATAGAAAATTTTGGACGCAAATTACTAGTCAACTTCAACGCTTCTGCAACTTGTGGGTCTTTGTAATGGCTATTTGCATTTAATACTCCGTTCATATCTCCAAAAAGAGATAAGTTCTCTGCCTCAAACTCTCCCGTCTCATTATTAATCAGGGCATAATAAAATCCCTGTTCTTTACTCTCTTTACCTTTATATACGCCAACTATATTAATTTTATCATCTGGTGAAATGGTGTAATCCAAAGAAAGAATTCGGTACTTCTCCATTTTAATCTCAAATAAAACAGGGTCATTTTCTTCCGAAATAGTCACCAAAAAATGTTGCGATAAACTCAATATATTCAGAAAATCATTAATATCATTGATCGTAATCTTAACATCTCCAGTTATACTAGATGCAGAAGCCAACATCACAACGGTTCCTGAATTAGATACTTGGAACCTACTGCGAATCATTTTCGATTCATCATTAGTTATTTGAATTTCTTCCGTGCTCCATACCTCTTCAAAATTCGAAGAATAAACAAACACATCAAAAATCTCTACTTTAGTTTCGTTCTTATCTTTTTCTACCATAGTAGAAACATCTACCATAATTAAACTCCCGTTTTCAGAAACTTCAATCATAAATTCCGCTTCCCCTATTTCTTCATCGGTGGTTTTTGAACGAAATTCTTCTGGCTCCGATAAACTCAATGTCAATAAATTTAATTCTTGCCTGTATAGTAAAGATGTATAAATGGATTCATCATAATAGCTGCTAAAAACGAAAATCCCATTATTGGTTTTTCGTACCGATTCAAAATTTAATTTAATACGCTCCGTTTTCAACTCGTTCTCTGTAGTCAATCGTGTGGTTAAGTCATTCGAGTAGGAATAAAAAGTTAACTTATTTTTCGCTCTTCCATATGCAATAACTCCCATTTCCGTTTTTCCCGCAAAAAAACGAGCTTCATTTTTGGCTGAATTTGGTGTTTCTTTCCCAACTTTAACTTCTACACCCGTTGGTAAAATCTGAGCAAAAGAAATGCTAGTTGTGAATAGAATTATAGAAATAAATAATGCGTACTTCATTGTTGTAAATTATGATACAAGTCTAATAAATTCTACTAACTATTGAAACCTCTTTTTAGTATAAGTGTACTTTTGCAACATGACAAAATTGAAGGCATGGATAAGCGCATCTAGATTGAGAACACTTCCTCTTGCGATTGCTGGAATTATTCTTGGCTCTTTTTTAGCCGCGTCAAAAAGCAATCACGATTGGTCTATTACAGGAATGGCTATTTTAACCGCTGTTTTACTTCAAGTTCTGTCTAATTTAGCCAATGATTATGGTGATTTTTCAAAAGGAACAGACAACGAAAACCGTGTAGGTCCTGAACGTGCACTTCAAAGTGGCGCTATCACAAAGTCACAAATGAAGATTGCTTTGGTTCTCTTTGTTATCCTCTCATTAATTTCAGGAGTGTATCTCCTATGGTTAAGTTTTGGTAGTCAAAAAATTGTTTACGCATTAATATTTCTGGGTATTGGAATCCTGGCAATATGGGCTGCTATTAAATATACCGTTGGTAAATCAGCCTACGGATATAACGGATTAGGTGATTTATTCGTGTTTATTTTCTTTGGGTGGGTATCCGTAATGGGGGTTTATTTCTTACAAGTTCAAACTATTGATTTGCCTATCTTTTTACCAGCAAGCGCGTTGGGCTTATTAAGTGCCGGAGTGTTAAACCTAAATAACACGAGAGATATTGTGAATGATAAAGATTCTGGCAAAATCACCTTAGCCGTAAAATTGGGTTATAACAACGCACGTAAATACCAAATGATGCTATTTATTGTAACCGTAGTTTTATCCTCTCTATACACCTCTATTTTTGGTTCTGGACTATGGCAACAGTTGTATTGGATTAGTGTAATTCCTTTAGCCTTGGTAGTCATTAAAACCTATAACATTACGGAACCTAGAAAACTAGACCCTCTACTTAAAATGCAAGCGCTTAGCACCTTGTTATATGCTTTGTCTTTTGGGATAGGTCAAATTCTCTAGCATACTTAAAAACGCGCAAATAAGGTAATTCTCATTTGCTGTTATCAAAATAGCCCCATATTTAAAAATAAGTGTAACACAT
>CAXMPG010000045.1:0-7548 GCA_964195485.1 uncultured Desulfobacterales bacterium | reverse complement strand
AAGTGAGGTAATTACATACAGCTTCCCATTTTTTAGGTAAATGGAATCTACACCATCATAATTCACCGAAATCTGCGAAGCATCTGCGTTTGGAGCTACCGTAATATCATACTTTAAGCCGTCTAGTTCATGTTTATACATGATAAGGTCAATGCCCGGGTAAAGGTCTTTGTAGGTAACCGCTTCATAAGCCGGGACTTTACCCGCCCATTTACTTTTGTCGTTTCCGATAAAGAAATTGAAGTAGTTACTTCTTTTTTTAGATGGAATTAGCTTTGGAGATTCGTTGGCATTTAAGAATTTGACTTTGTATGCATGATAGCGCATAGCAATATTGGTGGTATCACCTTGGTAGGTGCCATGATGTAGATTTTCTAATAACGAGCCATCATAAAAATGGTAAGTAAAAGTGGCATTTTCTAAGAATAAATATCCGCTTGGGATTTCTGTACGGTAAGAAGTATTGGGGTGAAACTGACCTTTGTTTTCAATGAATTGATACAACGTAGAATTGGTCTTCTTTTTCTTTGCATAGCCTGAAAAAGCGAGCATAAATATTAAAGTAAAACCAATAATTCTTTTCATAAACGAGCAAGGTAAATTACCTAAAGCAATTTTGAAAGTTTAATTGCTAAAGTGCGAGAAAATTCTTTGAATAGACGTGTGGGTTTGGTATTTGGTTGTTTTGGGTTAAGGTAAAAATGCCTTAATGAGCTAACGGAGCCATAACTCCAGCCAAAACTTTCACATCAATAAAATTCTCGTCTGGTACTACAGGGCATGAATATCTTCCACTATACGCGCAATATGGATTGTAGGCGTGGTTAAAATCAATAATGATTGTCTCGCCTTCTGGAATTTCTAAATCTAAATAACGTCCACCACCATACGATTCAGCACCGGTGGTTAAATCTGTAAATGGTAGAAAAAGATGGGTTTTAAACTCCTCCGTTTCTCTTAGTCGGTGACTTTGATAGAGGTGTAAAGAATACGCTGCACCTTTAATTGTAAAGTAAACGGTGCCGTAAATCTCATATTTTGGTCTTCTATCGGTACTGGTTTTGAACTTGATAGACTTTGACTTTTTTGCCTTTTCAAATCGGGCGATGACGTAATAGGTAGAGTCAATTTCAAAAAATGGAAGTGTTTCAAATTTGGCTAAATCTTCTGGGGTGAGGGGAGAGTGGTCTTTATCGGAATAATCCTTATTCATTTGATTTTGAAACGCCTTCCCGTGATGCAAAATACTATCGTTGTTTTTTTGCGCAAATAATCCGGTACATAAAAATAGCAGAATAATAATAATTGAAATGTTTTTCATGGTAATGGTGTGATAGTAAAATGAAAGCTTATTGTTTTAGTATTTTCCCAGAAACAAGTTGGCCGTTAATTAGGATGGCAAAATATTGAAGTAGAATTTAATACTAATACTTAGCTATCAAACCAACGACTGTTTTTTGAAAGTTTCAAATCTTGCAAAAAGCCTTGTTTTACTTTTAGATTTATCATAAAGCTCTTTCTAGCTCCAAAAGGAGTAACACTTAAATCAATTTGCCAGCAATGCAGGTCTCTATAGATGTTCATGGTAGTATACCCCAATTTTTCTAGATTAAAATCAAACGAAGAACGCATCATTATTTTCCATCCTGGAGTAATGTTTATTCCACCAGAGAAATTCAAACTATTTACCACATCCACTTCATACAATGGTTTATTATACGTTAAAACATAATTGATTCTCAAGTTCCAAGGAATATTGAAATCAACGTATTGACTTTCTTGGTAAATGGCGTTTTGGTTTTCAGGATTATTAATCGTGTTAATTTCCTTTTTCTCTTTTTCAGAGCTTGACGAGTTTCCTTTAAAAGTTAACCCTACACTGGTTCTAAATTGGGTTAATCGTAACGGAATTCCAGTACTGGAATAATTGAAATTAGGACTTCTACGGTGTGATACATCTCCGGTTTCTGAATCAGTAGTAGATTTTACCCCGTAAAAATCAGAGGTGGTGCTGGCGGCAAGATTTATCATTTTACCTATTCTCGCTCTAATATCCATACGAACAGGCGACCAGTTAAAAGAATCGGCAAGCATATTATACGCGGTGTTGAAATTCCAAGCATCAATCAGTTTCGTATTGGTAAAAGTATCGGTGGTATCGTTGTTTTTCTTGTGCTTCATTTCAATGATGTTCTGCAATTGAAAGCTCAAATTACCAATTTCATTTCCATTAGGAACACCATAAATGCCTCCGTCATAAACGGTGTAATTTTTAGTGTTTCCAGCAGTATCTGTTTCTGTAAGACCAAAGTATTCCGGATGAGAATTATTTAAATTGGGTTGGTATGAAAAACTCACCGATGGAGTCATGGTATGTCTAATGGCTTTTAATTTCTCGCCTCTAAAAGCATACATTCCATACACTTTTGTAGATAGAGAAGCGTTGAAGCTAACACTTCCAAATCGGTTAAACCCATTAGTAGTATCCTTTACAATTTGTCCGTAAGCAGTATCGTAAATAACGGTTCCTTCACTATTTTCATAAGAAGAGTAAATAGTAGTCGTATCAAATGCTTGATCTACGGCTTTAAAATACCATGTTTCGTTATAATTAACCCCCGGTGATAAATTAAAATTCCCCATTTTTAATGAGGTGCTGGCACTCATTCTTTGCCTAACGCCATTATTAAACTCGGCATCAAAATCGGCCAAGTTTGAATTTCCGAAAATTTCATCCGTACGTGTATTAATTTCATTTTTAAACGCTCCAGAATAAAGTACACCCACTTTCTCATACCATTTGTCTTTACCCACCTTAACCTTACGTTTGAAAGGGTAAATACGCGACATGTTTACGTTTAATTCTGGTAAAACAAAATTAATGGTAGAGTCTTGATTGTTTTGATTGTGACTTGCGTTTAAACTTGCTGAAAACGGACTTTGTCCAAATTTCTGCGTATAAGTAATATTGGAGCTAAACTCATTTCTTAAATAGTTGTTTGTAGAAACATTTAAGTCATTTTGAAAATAGTTACTACTTCCTAAATTAACCATGGCAGTGAAATTACTGTTAGGTCTTGCTTTAGGATCTTGTTTATGTCGCCAATTCACGAAAAAACCAGTGCTTTTTGTATAATCAGGCGCATCTTTTTCACCGTCCTTGCTGTTGGTATAACTCAACTGGAAAGAGCCCTGTCTCTTATATCTGGCGTTATATCTACCAATTGCTTTCCCAGACCAACTTCCGTTAGAGTAAATATCGCCTAAAATTTTCAAGTCGTATTGGTCACTAACCCCAAAGTAGTAACCACCATTCATTAAACTAAATCCTTTTGTTTCTGAACTCCCAATAGCTGGGATTAAAATACCCGATGTTCTTTCATCTTGATTCGGAAAGAACCCAAACGGAACAGCTAAAAAGGTAGGGACGTCTTCTACCGCTAGATAAGCGGGGCCGGTTACAATTTTATCGTTATTAATAATTTTAAGTTTTTTGGATTGTACATAATAATGCGGGTGGTCCAAACTACATGTGGTATATCTACCGTTTTTAATATAAAAAACATCTTGTGAGGCCATTTTTACCGTTTCACCGTGAATGTATCCACTCGCTTCTTGGGTAGTGATTTTTTTAATTAGTCCTTTTTTGGTATTGAAATTATATACCATTTCACCCGATTGATATTCTTGACCCTTCTCTTTAAAAATAGGGGTGTTTGATATTTTTCCCGTAGAATCAGGAAGTCCTTTAGCTAAAACTTCATTAGCTGCAAAATCAATTTCTAGGTAGTCGGCATCTAATTTTATGTCTTCATATTCTACCCAGGCATTCCCCCATAAATAGGCTTTGTTGTTTTTATTATCAATCATTATGGAATCATCAGCATGGTATTTCACCTTTGATTTAAAACTTGATTCCATTCTTTTAGGGTCTTCCAGTAATTTTTTGACAGAATCTGCTTTAGAGGTATCGGTTACCTGAATATTTACTGGAGGAAGGTTTAGTTCGGCATCCTTAAATTGGGTAGAATCGTTGTCCAAATTTAGCTCTATCGTATCCGAAGAGAAATACGTTAGACGGTTTCCCAAATAATTATTGGCATAACCGTTGTTAACACACCCGAATAGAGCAGTTGTAATTAACACCACAACGTGGATTATTATATTGCTAGATGAGGTGTGAAACAATTTATCCGTAATATTTTTGTTGTACTTGGAATTGATGTTGCAAATTTAAGAAATCGGTACGGCTAACAGCAAGTCTTAACATTTAGAAAGAAAGAAAATTTTAATGAGTTATAAATCGTTAATTATCATAGTAATAGGATTGATTATTCCTACAGTATTCTTTGGTCAAACACCTACTGGATATCAAATTAAGCGTGTAATAATAGATGCTGGTCATGGAGGTAAAGATCCTGGCGCCATTGGTACTGGACGTCATAAAGATACCGAAGCGGATGTTGCATTGGCGGTAAGTCTTCAATTGAGAGATTATATTTTACAGTATTACGATAGCGTAGAAGTAATAATGACACGTGATACTGATGAATTTATTGAATTACGTCAACGAACAAAGATTGCAAATGATGCAAAAGCCGATTTATTTGTATCTATTCATTGCAATACCAATGGGAATAAACAAGCTACAGGTACTGAAACCTATGTGATCGGGGTAACCAAAGAGAAATCAAATTTAGCCGTTGCAAAAAGAGAGAATCAAGTAATAACCTTGGAGGATAATTACGAAGAACATTATTCTGATTTTGATCCTAACTCCCCGGAAACAATGGTGGGTTTAACGATGATGCAACAAAATTACTTGGCTAATAGTATTCTGTTTGCTGATTTAGTTCAAAAGCAATTTACCAACCGTGTAGGAAGAAAAAACAGAGGCGTAAAACAAGCAGGTTATTACGTAATTTCGTATACCATGATGCCAAGTGTACTTATCGAGCTGGGGTTTATAAGTAATAATTCAGAAGAAGATTTTTTGAATTCGGATAAGGGGCAATCATATATGGCATCCGCTATTTATAGAGCTTTTAAAGATTATAAGACTAAGTTAGAGGGCGTAGATGTTTCTATACCCAAAGAGAATGCACCCGCAGAGAAAAAGAAAGAGCCTAAAAAAGTGGTGCCAATAAATACACCGACACCAAACCCCGTAGTGAGTGCAACTACTGTTACGGGATTAGACATTAATGCTGAATTACCAAAGGTGGATGCTGATATTGATTATAGAGTTCAAGTGGCTACTTCTACGCAGTTGTTAGAATTGAAAAGCTATAATTTCAAAGGGTATGATGAGATATCGCTCACTGAAGATAAAGGGAAGTATAAATATTACTTAGGGCATTTCAGCAATTTTAATGGCGCATTATCTTTTCAAAGAAAGCTAAGAGAAGAAGCCTTTAAAGACGCTTTTATGGTGGTTTTTTATAAAGGAGAAGAGATTTCTTTAAAAGAGGCAGATAATATTTTGAAAGAAAATAAATAGTCGTTTTTCCTCGGTGGTTTAAGCGAAAATGGTCAACTTTGGGAATTATTTTTGAAAGAAAGATGGTAAAGGAAATTAAGGTCGGAATATTATCAGTAGTTGGGCTTGTTGTCGCTTATTTTGGTTTTAGTTACCTCAAGGGAAACAGCATTTTAAACGAAGGCGCAACGTTTTACTCGGTATACGATGACGTAGAAGGTTTACATGTTGGAAGTAAAGTGGTCCTTAACGGATTTCCTATCGGAAAGGTCAAGAAGATAACTTTTTTAAATGGTGGCTCAGGTCGGTTAATTACCGAATATATTATTCAAGATGAATCTGTACAGGTATCTGAGAACACAGTCGCTCAAATTTTGAGCACCGATTTATTTGGATCTAAAGCCATTAACCTATTGGTGGGCGATTCTCCTGACATGGCGAATTCTGGCGATACTTTAATGAGTAAAGAGGCTGTTGGAATGATGGCGGAGGTGAATAAAAAAATTGCTCCGTACGAAGATCAAGCTAAAAGTATTTTGACGCAGGTTGATACCCTTTTACAGAGTGTTAAAATCACCATTAACTCTTTAAATGTATTGATTCAGAGTGAACAGGATAAGTTGGGTGAAATAACCTCAAATGTAGAATCTATCACCCAAAACATTGAAGACAATAACAAGTACATTTCTAATAGTCTAAAAAATATGTCGGCCATTAGCGATTCGCTAAGTCAAGCGGATGTGAAGAAAATTTTAGATAATGCAAACTTGGCTGTCTTGAGTATGCAAGAAGCTATGGAAACCATTAATAGTGGTAAAGGAACCATGGGGAAAATGATGAATGATAGTTCTTTGTATATTAATTTGAATCAATCGGCTTTAGATTTAGATTTATTATTGAAAGACATGAAAGATCGCCCTAAAAAATACGTTCACTTCTCTATTTGGGGAGGAAAGGAAGAAGAAAAGCCAACTGAAATTGAATAATAAGATACTATGATAAGCACCATAAGTTTTTTAATTGTACTTGCTATTGCCGGGTTTTTCTTTGCTAAGAAAGTTGGTTTCGTTAGACGAAATATTCTTTTAGGTAAAGATATTGATCGTACGGATAATAAAAAAGATCGCTGGATGACCATGGCTAAAGTAGCAATGGGTCAATCAAAAATGAGCGCTCGTCCTGTGGCAGGTTTGTTACACCTTTTTGTGTACGTTGGTTTTATTATAATCAATGTGGAAGTACTGGAAATCTTGTTAGATGGAATTTTTGGAACACACAGAATGTTTCATTCGTTTTTAGGTGACTTTTACTTTATGGTGATTAACTTCTTTGAAGTGTTAGCCCTATTGGTAATCATTGGAGTTTCCGTTTTCTGGATAAGAAGGGTGATACTTAAAGTGCCTCGCTTTTGGAATAAAGAAATGAAAGGATGGCCTAAAAATGATGCGCTAATTATTCTTTATATTGAATTTGTATTGATGTCGGCTCTATTAATCATGAATGCTGCGGATCAAGTGTTAATGGCTACTTCACCTGAAATTTTAGAAATGAACGGGTTGGCGCATTACGCATTAAATTTAAATGGACATTTTGCCATAAGTCAGTTCTTGGTAGGTTTTATGCCACAAGATTTAAACATGCTTCATTACATTGAAAGAGGTGCATGGTGGTTCCATATTATTGGAATTTTGGCTTTCATGAATTACCTCCCGTATTCCAAACACTTTCATATTTTCTTAGCGTTTCCAAATACATGGTATTCTAAGTTGGAATCTAAAACAGAAATCAACAACTTGGCTTCGGTAACAAAAGAGGTAGAGATGATGTTTGATCCGAGCATTGATCCCTATGCCGCTCCACCAGAAGGTGCGGTAGATGAGGTTCCAGAACGTTTTGGAGCTAAGGATGTAAAAGACTTGAATTGGAAACAATTAATGGATGCGTATACCTGTACTGAGTGTGGTCGTTGTACCTCTGTTTGTCCGGCTAACTTAACGGGTAAATTATTGTCCCCAAGAAAAATCATGATGGATACCCGTGACCGTTTAGAGGAAGTGGGAAATAACATA
>CAXMPG010000044.1:0-36807 GCA_964195485.1 uncultured Desulfobacterales bacterium | reverse complement strand
ACTATGATTTAAGGCATCAAAAAAGTTCATGCCCCCTAAGCGAAGAAGAATAGTTTCTACAACCGTTAAACCAAGGTAAATCAACCACAAACGCTTGGCTGTATCTGCAATTCTAGGTTTTAATTTATCCGGACTAATTCCGGGTGCTTCGGCAATAAATAACTGCATACCACCTACGCCAAGCATAGGTAAAAGGGCAATGGTTAAAACAATGATCCCCATACCGCCAATCCATTGGGTAAGACTTCTCCAAAAAAGTATTCCTTTGGGTAAGGATTCAATATCGGTTAAAATAGACGCTCCCGTGGTGGTGTAACCCGACATGGTTTCAAAAAAGGCATTATGAATTTCAGGAATGGTACCACTTAATAAATAAGGGGTCATTCCAAAGGCTGACATCGTTACCCAACCAAGAGCAACTACTAGGTACCCTTCTTTTTTTGATAATTCTTTACGGTTTTTTCTACGCATGAAATACCAGGTAGATATACCTAGAACGATAGAAAACAAACTGGAAAAGGCGAGAGGAGTAACGTCTTCTTTAAAATAAATGGAAAACGGAATTCCTAGGAGCATAAATGCGCCATTCAAAGCGATAAGCATTCCTAAGATGCCGGCTACGTTTTTAATACTCATCTAATTAAATAATTCTTCTACGCGGTGAATTTCCTTTCGTGAGCATAATACCACTACCTTGTCGCCTGTTCGTATTCTAAAGTCACCGTTCGGAATAAGAGAATCTTCTTTTCTAATAACCCCACTAATTAAGGCATTTTTTGGAAAATCTAAATTCTTGATATACTGTTTTGTAATATTAGAATTCTCTTTAACCATGAACTCTACAATCTCGGCATCTACCCCATGAATACTGGTAATAGCCATAATATCTCCTTTACGGATATATCTAAATATAAAGTTTGCCGCAATCAGTTTACGGTTAATTAGCGTATCAACTCCAATGTTTTGTGATAGGTGAATGTAGTCTACGTTTTCAACGAGTGCGATGGTTTTTCCAACACCGTGTTGTTTTGCCACCAGACTAGAAATAATGTTGGTCTCAGAGTTTCCGGTTAATGCGATAAAGGCATCCATGTTATCTATTCCTTCTTCTATAATTAAGTCTGAATTTCTACCATCACCATGAACCACTAAAACATCAGGCATTTCATCAGCCAGTTTAAAACACTTTTGTTTATCCTGTTCAATAAGTTTTACGTTATATTTTTCGCTCAATTTACTGGCAGCATGGCGGGCAATATAACTCCCTCCAAGAATCATAATGTTTTTTATCGCTTTTTTCTTGATATTACTAAAACTTAAAACTCTTTTTACTCCGCTTGGTTTTGCAATGAAATAAGCGTGATCACCGGGTAAGAAGCTATTGTCTCCATGCGGAATAATAGTTTCTCCATTTCTTAAAATGGCTACGGTAATAAAATCGTTATCTGGATTTAGATGTGCTGAATTTGCAAGCGTTTGGTCTTTTAAAATACACTTGTCATCAATTAAAATTCCTAATAAGGTAAGTTTACCACCTTCAAAATCAAAGACATCGGTAAGAACTTTAGAGTTTAATAAACGCTTAATCTCTTTTGAGGCTAAATATTCAGGAGAAATAATTTCATCAATGCCTAATTCTCTTAAATACTCTCGTTCACGTGGTTGGAGGTATTCTAGGTTTTTTACACGGGCAACAGTTCGTTTAGCACCAAGATGTTTTGCGAAAATTGCAGTAGTGATATTGGTTTCCTCTGAGGAGGTGGCAGAAATTAAAAGCTCCGCAGATTTAACGTCCGCTTCTTCTAAAGATTTATATGATGTACAGTTACCTTTAATAGTTGCTACATCAAGCTTTGAAGCAATATGTTTAAGTTTCTCCTCATCCATATCGATAACCGTTATTTCTTGGTTCTCGTAAGATAATAGCATGGCTAAATGAAATCCAACATCTCCAGCTCCAGCAATAATAATTTTCATCCGTAAAAAATAATGGCAGTAAATAGCTGCTAATTAATGAGGCGTAAAATTATAACTGTTTTAATAATAGTAACATGATTAAGGGCCAATAATTTGAATATTTTAAACGATGACTGATACGGTAATTCTTAGGTTTTATTTTCCGCCTAAATCACCACCAAAGCTTCTTCTGGAATCCAGCCAATACTTCCGTCAGGGAGCATGATGTTTAACCATTGTTGTTCGGTTTTCAGGATTTTTACTTTTAATCCGTCATGAATAATAAACAGAACGGTACTCGTGGTATTAGGGGCAGCGTAAATATTTGTTCGCGTTGAAAAAACAATGGCATGTTGGGTATTGTGGTTGTTTTGAAACTGTGAGTTTGCGAATAAATACGTGGTTCCAGCGGCTAGGAGAAAAACGATGAATAAATAAAACGACATTCTTTTTACGCCTATAGAATTAGAACGTAAAAAAATGAGCAGTCCAATCATGGATAAAATAATAAAACCAATACTCAAATACCCGAAAGTGTTCAATGCGAGAGAGTTAACTAAGGTATACCACCATTCTTTGAAAAATGGAGTAGGTAGGCTTTCAATTTTATCGACAATTAAATTGTTTGCTAAGTCTAAATTGTACTGGATATCTTTTTCTTGTGGTTTTAGTTTTAAAGCCTTTTCGTAGTATAAAATTGATTGTGTTACTTGCTGTAACTTGTAATGTGAATTAGCGATATTGTAATACAAATCAGCCGATTCTAATCCTGATTCTAAAATCATAGAATAGAACTTTAGCGCCTCCTCAAAGTTTTGCTCTTGATAGGCGCTATTACCTAAAGTGTACAAAGAGTCGTAATGCACATTTTGCTCTAGGGCTGAAACGGAAAAAGTTCCTGTTAAAAACAAACCTAATATGACGAATAACTTTTTCATAAGTCCTTATTTAATTTCGTTTTCAAGTTTAACCATTACCTCTTGGGCTTGCTTTAATAGCTCCGTATCCGAAATACTCGTAACAGGTGCAAAGCGCGCCATTTCACAATGGTCAAGCGTTTCAAATAATAAATTAATGGTAATTTCTGTAACGCCTACCGACAGTAACTTACTATTGATATTGGACTTGTTTAAATCGGCATTTGAAATATTTAGCTTATTTCTTAAGTATCCGTTTAATGCTTTAAATACCGATTCATAAAAGGCATTTTTATCATTTGAACCCAAAGTTTTTTCGGCTGTTTTAAGTAATTGACGGGCTAATTTGGTTGCTTTCCTTTTCTTTAAACCAACGGTATCTGATTTCAGCTCATTTTGTTTCCGTAGAATAAGATAGGCAAGAGCAGATAAGAATACCGGAGCTATTAGCCAGAAATAATACCATACGGAACCAAAAAAGGAATCACCTGCAATTTTTAATTCTGGGTTAATGGTATGAATAAACCGAATATCGGTTCCTAATCGAGATACATCCTGTTTGTTTACTCCGTTTGGATTCGTTTTAGATCCGTATTCACTTGTTCCAGTAACGGTTATTTTAGCTTCACCTGAAGTAATAGTTTGATACTTTTTAGTAGCGGTATTGAAAAATGTAAATTCAATCGGTTCAAAAATGTACTCTCCGTTGTTTCTTGGAATAGCCAAGTATTCCCAACGTTTAGAACCCGTTAATTTATTAGACTTTGTATTTACGTTAGCTTTTAACTTAGGATCGTATACCTCAAACTCTTGCGGCCATTTTGGTACAGGGTTATTGATTAATGGTAGATTTCCAGTACCTGATATTTTAACGCTGTATGTTAACGCATCATTTACTTTTAACTCCGTAGGAGTGAGGTTCACCTCAAATTTAAATCGACCAACTGCGCCATCAAAACTATCTGGAGCTCCTTTTGGTAATGGCTTTACTTTAATTTTTAGCGCGTTACTTTTTAGAACCAGTTTGATATCTTTCATTTGGTATCTAGGACCAAACCAGGTGTTAACCGCTTTACTTCCTTGTACCTGAACAATAGCATCAATTTCTAGTGGAATTAACGTTAACTCTCCTGATTTCTGTGGAATTAGAATGGTCTTTTTCAATATGAAAACATCAAACGGAACCCCGTTGATAACCTCTCTTGAACGGTTGTTATTATTGTTTATCTCGATATCAGAAGTGTAAAATCCATCAAACTCTGGCATTCTCTGCGCCTCAATACCACGCAAACTTGCTTTGTTGTAAAGTTTATAAGTCGCAATTATTTGTTCGCCTTGAAAAACGGTTTTTTTATTCAATTCTAAACGCAGGTAAATACTGTTTTTAAGACTCCGCTTTTGTTTTTCTTGTTGGTTGATTTCGGTCTGGGTGGATTGGTCTTTTTGTTGCTGTTGGGTTTGCGCTTTAGTGGCAATAATTTGTATTGACTTACTGGAATAGGTTTTATTTTCAAAAACAATTTTGGCAGGTTCTAAAACGTATTCACCTGCATTTAAAGGAGATAATACGTAGGTGTAACTGATGGTACTGGTTACTTTACCATTGTTGTATCGCATTTCTGACCGCTTTTGAGGTCCGCTCAGAATTCTAAAATCTTTAGTGATATTACTTGGAGCAGTGAAATCATCTCCGGAATAATTAAACTGATAGCTCACCGTAAAGTTGCCTCCCACCGGAACGCTTTGTTTGCTCACCAGCGCTTGTAGAGTAGGGGTTTGTGCAACTCCAATACTCGAAATAAATAATAATATGACGAAATAAATATTTCTCATTACCAATCTTTATCTGATTTTTTAGTTTTTGAAGACTTCGCCTTCATTTTGGCCACCTTAGCGCGTGTTTTTTTCTCGTTATCCTCCATGGCTTTCAATAAACGCTCGGCATCTGCTTTAGACATTTGACCTGGTTGAGGTTGCGGTTCTTTTTTCTCATCCTTACCATCTTGCTCATCTGGATTTCCTTTATCTTTTTCCTCGTCTCCTTTATCGCCTTCGTCCTTATCTTTATCTCCGTCTTTTTTATCGTCTTCCTTATCTTTATCAGAGTCCTTATCAGAATCCTTGTTTTCGTCTTTTTCTTTGTCCTTGTCCTTGTCTTTATCAGAATCTTCGTCTCCGTCTTTTTTATCGTCTTTTTTGTCTTTGTCGTCCTTATCCTTATCGTCCTTGTCTTGGTCTTTATCGTCTTTTTTGTCCTCGTTTTCTTTTTCCTGTTTTTGTTGTTCTTGCAACATTTTTCGGGCATACTCATAATTGTATCTCGCCTTTGAATTTTGCGGATTTGAAATCATGGCGTTTTTATACGAACCCATCGCTTTTTCAAATTCTTGGGTTTGCATCAACGAATTTCCTTCATTATAATAAGCGTCAGACTTTAGCTCTTTACGTTCTGAAGTTTGCGCTAGCTCATTAAACGTTTTAGCCGCATCTGCAAATTTCCCAGACTTATAAAATGCATCGCCTAAATTAAACTTGGCTTCTTCTAAGAGCGGATCTTGGTTTAAAGCGCTTTCGTAGCTTGAAATCGCTCTATTAAGAGAGTCTATTTTATAATCCTTGTTTCCTTCACGCACCAAATCTCTAGCCGTTTGAGAAACTCCCATTACCGAAATAAAAACCAATATGGATGTAATTATTAATCTCATTTTTTCACATTAAACAGATTAAATTTATCCATGAATTTCATTCTCTTTTCTGGCCATAAAATTTCCAAAATCAAAAATACTAAGGCTATTATTAAGAAGTACTGGAAACGGTCTTCATAATCACTGTAAATCTTAGATTCTAATTCTGTTTTTTCTAATTGGTTAATTTCTTTTAAAATATCACGAAGTCCAATATTACCGTTATCCGCTCGGAAGAATTTACCTCCACCAATATCGGCTATATCTGTTAACATTTCTGCGTTAAGCTTCGTTACAATGGTGTTTCCATCCTTGTCTTTCCGATATCCCAATTGTACTCCATTTCTATAAATAGGAATAGGAGCACCTTGAACCGAACCTAAGCCAATAGTGTATATTGTTACGCCTTTCTCTTTGGCTTGTTTAGCAATACCTAGTGCATCTTCTTCATGGTCTTCCCCATCAGTTACTACTATTATTGCTTTGCTGGATTTCGTTTCAAAATCAAATGATTCTAACGACATTTCTAACGCTGCACCAATAGAAGTTCCTTGGTCGTTTATACTGGATGTACTTAACGAATTGGTAAACAGTTTAGCTGCAGCATAATCTGTAGTTAAAGGTAATTGTACGTAAGCTTTTCCTGCAAAAATGACAATTCCCAAACGGTCACCATTTAAATTGTCAATGAGTTTTTCCACTCCCATTCGGGTACGTTCTAAACGGTTCGGGCGAATGTCTTCTGCCATCATACTGTTTGAAACATCAATAGCTACCACTAAATCAATACCTTCTCTTTTAGCTTCGTGTAATTTACTGCCAATTTGCGGATTTGAAATTCCAAGAATTAAAAAGACCCACATCAGAATAAAAAGTAACAAATGGCCCCATTTTGTTCGCATACTCAATTGTGGAAGAACAAAGCCTCTTAATTTTGGAGAACTCAAATGAGCCACCATTTTTTTGGTCCATTTCAAATTAATCGCAAAAATTATTACGATTAAAACAATGGCTAAAAGCCACCATAAATGTTCGGTATGTGCGAAACGAAACATTAGTTGGATATTGATTTTAAGATGGTTTTTTGTAGAATGAATTCCAGTAATAAAATGATTGCCGCAGCCATGGCCCACGGGTAAAATTTCTCGTTTCTTTTACGGAATTCTTTAACGTCTATTTCTGTTTTTTCTAACTCATCAATAGTGGCATAAATACCTTCCAACGATTCATTGTCAGTGGCTCTAAAAAACTGACCATTCGTTTGTTTGGCTATTTTTTCTAAGGTGATTTCATCAATAGTTACCTTTTGATTTACGTAGCCTGTTTGCCCATTGGCTTGGAGGTATGGCATTGGAGCCATTCCGTTAGTACCCACAGCAATAGTGTAGACTTTTATTCCAAATTTACGTGCTATTTCAGCTGCGGTAAGAGGAGGGATGTCACCCGAGTTATTGGTACCATCGGTTAATAAAACCACAATTTTACTTTTCGCTTCGCTATCTTTTAATCGGTTAACCGCAGTAGCAAGCCCAACTCCAATAGCAGTCCCATCGGTAACTAAACCATTTTTCAAACCGCCCATTAAATTAATAATCACAGAATGGTCGGTAGTTAAAGGCGATTGCGTGTAAGCTTCACCGGCATAAATAACTAATCCAATACGGTCATTAACTCGTTTTGCAATAAAATCTACCGCAACAGATTTAGCGGCTTCTAATCGATTAGGTTCTAAATCTCTGGCTAACATAGACCCGGAGATATCCATAGCCAAGACAATATCAATTCCTTCGGCTTTGACGTTTTGCCAACTACTCGTGGATTGTGGACGCGCAATGGCAACAATGATAAGTCCGATAGCCACAGTTTTAGCAATAAACGACAGATGCATTAAAACCATTTTAGCCGTGGGTTTATGCGATTTAGCCCAACTAAACGAAGGAATATTTACCTGCGTTTTTCTGTTCTCGAATCGTAAAAAATGCCATAGCCAAAGTATGGGAAGGATGATTAATCCTACCAGTACCCATGGATTTGCAAATTCTATATTATCCATTGATGGTTGGTTCTGCTATTGGTTTTGGTTGTTCCACAATTTTTGTGGTATCCACAATTTTATAAGCCGTAGTCATACAGGCTTCATTTTCTTCAGCTACTGGAATTGCTTTCGCAAATTTCACTAAATCCGATACTTTAAGAGATTCGATAATTTCTTTACGAAGTGTTTTATCAATTCGCGTAATTTTTAATAAGTGCTTAATTTCATCGGTAGTAGACTCCTTTACCGGAATATGAAATCTGTTTTCTATGTATTCTCGTAAGATATCAGAAACTTGAATGTGAAATGCCTTGTAGGCGCCTGCTTGCCATAATTCTTCTCCCTTTAATTGGTCTAAACGTTCCAATGCAATAATGTGTGGCGCAATAATTTCTTTGATTGTTTTACTGGATTTATGTACATGTTTCTTACCAAAAATGAAGGCTAAAATGGCCAACGCCATTAAAATGCCATAGGCTATAACCCCATATATATAGTAGGCTTGGATGTATTCTAAAAAGGTCATTGGTAACTCAATGGGTTGTATGATATCTGCAAAAGCTTTTGCCGTATCCACTTCTACCGTGTTTACTTCAAATAGAAATGCTTCTGTAGTGTAGGGAACAGAGTCAATCCAAACGATAAGTTCAGGAAACGCCCACAAACCAGAATCAAATGAGGTGATAACGAGTTGCTTTTGGTATCCTTCAATAATTTCATGAGTCACAGAATCGTTGAAAATAGTATCTACTTCATGCGATTGGATAATTTCAATTTGAGTGGTAATAGTATCTGTAAACTCCGGCCAAATTACCGTTTGCTCGTTAGTTGCGCCCACATTTATTTCTACGCGAATTTGTTCTCCAATAAGAATGGATTGGCTGAATGGGTTGATACTAACCTTACTGTTTTGTGCATTAAGGGTAGAAGTACCCAATATCAAAACGAGTAAAATTATCCCATTGTAAAAACGATATGTACTCGAATTTCTCATCGTTTAGTTTCTCGTTTTTTAAATAATTTCATCAAAGGCTGAACATAATTTTCATTAGTCAGCATTTTTGTTGCATCCACACCGGAAGTTTTGAAAATACGTTCAATTTCAGATTCAAAATGTTGGA
Organism: uncultured Desulfobacterales bacterium; assembly: GCA_964195485.1. Classification (GTDB taxonomy): domain Bacteria; phylum Bacteroidota; class Bacteroidia; order Flavobacteriales_G; family Salibacteraceae; genus CAJXZP01. The sequence continues at coordinate 28,094 of CAXMPG010000044.1, read as the reverse complement.
GCTCTTTCTGGTAAGCGCTTTGAAATTTTTCAGAACTTGTATCCGCCCAAAATATTTCACCGGTTTCAGGGTCGGTTAATGGAACAAGTCCCACTTTTGGGAAATCATTTTCTATCGGGTCTTGCACTTGTAAAGCAACTAAGTCATGCTTCTTATTGGCTAACTTGATTGATTTTTCAAAAGGCTTGCTAATAAAATCAGAAATAAGAAAAGCGATACTTCTCCTTTTGATAACTCCTGTAAAATAACGAAGAACCATATCAATATCGGTTCCTTTGTTTTCTGCTTTAAAGTCTAATAAGTCTCTAATTATGTGTAGGGTATGAGCTCTTCCTTTTTTAGGCGGAATAAACTTTTCTATTTTATCAGAAAAGAAAATAACACCAATTTTATCGTTATTAGTAATGGCAGAGAAGGCAAGAACGGCACAGACTTCTGTAATGTAATTTCGTTTTAAGACTTCGCTACTTCCAAAATTTTCAGAAGCACTCACGTCCACTAAAAGCATTACGGTTTGTTCCCGTTCCTCTTCAAAAATTTTCACGTACGGATGTCCCATTCTGGCGGTAACATTCCAGTCAATTTTACGGATTTCATCGCCCGGCTGATATTCTCTAACCTCAGAGAACGTCATTCCTTGACCTTTGAAAGCACTTTGATATTCGCCCGAGAAAATCTGATTTGATAATCCTCTGGTTTTTATCTCAATCCGTCTAACCTTACGTAATAATTCTTTGGTTTCCATGGCTTAAAAAAAGCGTGAATGGTATTTTTAGTTGGTGGTATTTCTGTATTCTTTCTAAAAGTAGAATTCCAATATTTACGGAACTTCTACTTTATTCAAAATGTTATTTACGATATCCATACTGGTAATATCTTCTGCTTCGGCTTCATACGATAATCCAATACGGTGGCGCATTACGTCCATACATATGGCACGTACATCTTCTGGAATAACGTAACCTCTACGATTAATAAATGCGTATGCTTTAGCTGCTAAAGCCAAACTTATTGATGCTCTAGGAGAAGCTCCAAAGCTTACCAAGTTTTCATGGTCATCCAGGCCGTAATCTTTAGGATAACGAGATGCGAAAACAATATCAATAATGTATTGTTCAATTTTTTCGTCCATATAAATCTGACGAACAACATCTCTAGCTCTTAGAATTTCTGTGGGAGAACACACGGCATTTGGTTTCGTAAAACCGCCTGCTTGCATATTCATTCTTACAATTAATTTTTCTTCTTCTTTTGTAGGATAATCTATCACTACTTTCATTAAGAAACGATCTACCTGTGCTTCTGGAAGCGGGTATGTTCCTTCCTGTTCTACCGGATTTTGTGTTGCCATTACTAAAAACGGCTTAGGTAGTGGGTAAGTAGTGTCACCAATGGTTACCTGACGTTCCTGCATACCTTCTAACAGCGCACTTTGCACTTTAGCAGGGGCACGGTTAATTTCATCAGCCAAAACAAAGTTGGCGAAAATTGGCCCTTTTTTATTGGTGAACTCTCCCGATTTTGCATTGTATATAATGGTTCCAACTAAATCTGCTGGAAGTAAATCTGGTGTGAATTGAATTCTACTAAAATCGGCATTGATGGTTTGTGCAAGAGTCGTAATGGCTAATGTTTTTGCCAATCCTGGAACACCTTCAAGTAAAATGTGTCCATCCGCTAACATTGCAATTAGCAATCGGTCGATCATGTATTCTTGACCAATTAGAACTTTTTTCATTTCTATTCGAACCAAATCAATAAAGACACTTTCTTTTTGAATCATTTCGTTTAATAAACGAATATCAATTGCAGGTGAAGATGCTTTTGATGTGGTTTGGCTTGATTCGTTTGATTGTATTACATCCATGTTTTGAACAATTTTTTTTGCTGTCCACAAAAATGTGTTAATGCCTTAATTATTCAAATAACAGACCGTTAAATTTTGTTAACAAAATGGGGTTTAAACCTTATATAGATTGGGGTTTTGAAATTAATTTCGAATTCTAATACTTTGAAAATGAAAAGTCAATTGTCGCTAAAAAAAGTTATAGATATGGTTCGTGAATTTATGGATACGTATCAATTGAAATATTTCAAGAAACCAAAAGCTGATATTGGTTTGAAAACCCATCAGTTACGATTTGAATTAATGAAAGAAGAAAATCAAGAATACTTAGAAGCAACGAAAAATGGAGATGTAGTAGAAGTAGCAGATGCCCTCGGTGACATGCTTTATATTTTGTGCGGAACGATTTTGGCGCATGGAATGCAAGATAAAATAGAGGAAGTATTTACAGAGATTCAAAGAAGTAATATGTCTAAATTGGGTAAGAATGGAAAACCTATCTACCGAGAAGATGGAAAAGTGCTCAAAGGACCTCATTATTCAGAACCAGATTTGAAGGAAATACTTACGCGATAGTTTTTGAGCTATGTGATTGTTTACCCTTTGGCTAATGGTGAGTGAAGAAAAATTTATTCATGTATTCGTTGTAAACAGCAATGCTAACATCAAACATTAGTCACTGGTTAACAATTAAAATCTACTAATTCACGGTTCAGTTAGTGCAAGGCGGCTAAAATTGTGAGCAGTTTTTTATTACCTTTGAGAAACTTTAATCTTTAACTATGCGTAACTCTTTATACTTAATTATTTCCTTGTTTTTTCTTAATTCATGTGCCTTTCATACGGGTATGATGACCAGTAGTGCCTCTTTAACGGATGGCAATTTTAAGGTGGTTCAATTTGCGAGTGGAGAGGTGACTACTAGACATTTTTTTGGTATTGGAGGATTAAAAAAAGATGCGGTTGTTAAGGAGGCAAAACAAGATTTATTGAGAAAATATCCGCTAAAAAGAGGACAAGTATTAGCCAATGTTACAGTAGATGTTAAGCGCACTTATTTTTTAATGGTAATAACTACGAAAACAACCGTCTCAGCAGATATAGTACAGTTTGGGGTTTTTGCGGATGAAAACGAATTTGATGCGATTAATGATCAGAATATAACTATGGATAAATCTAGCGTTGCCAATTTCAATGTAAAAGATTCGGTTTTCATTTATACGCACAACCTTATTAAGCGGGCTGAAATTGTGGGATTCCCTAAAAATAGAGTTCGTGTCCTGTTTTTTATATCAGGAGATAATTTAACGGCAGACAATGTAAATTTATCTCATGTTTTTAAAATGAAATCAAATCCTCAAAACGTTCAATTATATGGGTATGATGTGGATGAAAGGGTGCAGTTTATTGGTGAGGATAAGAACCTGTATGACGCAGTGATTTTTGGTATTAATAGTTACCAAGCTGGTCTAAAATATGACATCGGAGAAAATGATAGCTTTAAATGGAAAATGATTCCTTTAGCTAAATTAAGAAAGCTTTAAAGTCGCATCTAAGCAATAGTCATCATTCCTTCTGCAGCCACTCCTTTCAAAGTAACGGTCTCAAAAGTATTAACGAGTGCGCTATCGTGTGGTCTAGAAACTTTAATGTAGTTCTCTGTAAAACCGTGCATTAAGCCATTTATGTCATTGTGTCCTTCCCATAATACTGTTTTGGTTTTTCCTATTTGGGTTTCGTTAAATGCTCTTCGTTTCTTTTGAGATAATATGCGCAGTTTTTCGCTTCTTTCGCTACGAACATTCATAGGTACCGGATTTGGCATTCTATCGGCAATAGTGTTAGGTCGCTCGCTGTAAGTGAATACATGAAAGTAAGAAACAGGTAAATCACGCACAAACTCAAAGGTCTCCATAAATTCTTCATCCGTCTCTCCCGGAAAACCAATAATAATATCTACTCCAATACATGCATCAGGCATGTGCTTTTTTATGGTGTGTACACGATCTTCGTACAAGTCCTTCAAATAGCGTCTTTTCATGTCTTTTAAAACACGATTTGACCCTGATTGTAAAGGAACATGGAAGTGAGGGACAAATTTATTACTGGACGCTGAAAACGCGATTATTTCGTTCGTTAAAAGGTTGGGTTCGATAGATGAAATTCTAAATCTATCGATAGAGGTTTTATCCAGTACTTGAATTAAATCATGAAAATTTTCATCCGTACCGATACCGAATTCACCTGTATTTACGCCTGTTAAAACTACCTCTTTTACGTTAGTGGCCTCTACTTCAGATACCACTTTCATGGTTTCTTCAATGTTTTGAGAACGGCTATTTCCTCTCGCTAGTGGAATGGTACAGAACGAACAGAAATAGTCGCAACCATCTTGAATTTTCAAAAATGTTCGCGTACGGTCACCAGCAGAATAGGAAGGAATAAAAGTCTTAGCCCGGCTTACTTTTTCATAATGCGCTTCTTTCGCATCGGAAGCTAAATTTTCTAGGTAAGAGGCCGCATCAAATTTTTCGCTCGCACCCAGTACTAAATTTACTCCAGGAATAGCTAAAATCTCTTCGGGTTTTAACTGTGCGTAACATCCCAGTACAATAATTTTTGCATTGGGATTATATTTTTGAGCACGTCTTACCACATTCCGACATTTACGGTCGGCATTTTCAGTCACAGAACACGTGTTAATTACGTAGACATCTGCGCCATGTTCAAAGTCCACTTTTGCGTACCCCGAATCTGTTAAATTCCGAGCAATAGTAGACGTTTCCGAAAAATTAAGTTTACAACCTAATGTATAATATGCTGCTGTATTGAATGCTTTCATGCGACTGCAAAAGTAAATTTTTCATTGGTAATTAATGGGTTCTTTTATTTTGATTTAAAGGAATTACATGACTAGAGAATTAGGCGTCTAAAAACGAGGAGAAAATATTTTTTTAAACCTAGATTCAATTTCTTTAGAGTTAATAAGTTTAATTTTTATCACATACTAAAAAAGCTAAATTTGCGTAACGAACAAACTAAGATTGAATAATGATTAATTGTGCCTCCAAATACGTGTTTTTACTTTTGTTGAGCTTAATAATGTCCCCCACATTATTGACGGCTCAAGAAGAACCTACCCCCAAAGAAAATGCTACACCAGAAAGTGTTGGTAAAGCGGAGTTAATTATCAGTGGAACTCTTTATGATGATGGAATACGTTTAGAAAACGTAGCTCTTATTTTAAAGGATGATGGAGCGGTTATAGGCGAAACGTATAGTGATGAAAATGGAAAGTTCAAGGTAACTATGAAATTAGATAAGATTTTAACACTTCATTTTTCTATGGCGGAATATGAAGATAAAATTGTTGAAATTGATACTCGAAACGTACCTAATGATAATAGAAAATACGACTTTACCTATAAGGGATGGAGAGTAGATATGTTTCAATCTGCTTTAGATGTAGATTATTCTAGTTTAAAAAAACCAGTAGCAATTGTAGTTTACAATCCTGCAGAAGATGGTTTTAGCACGGATAAGAAATACGAAAGATCTGTTCGCCCAAGTAGAGAGCGTTTAATTAAGGCAGTTTACGATGCTTTAGATCAAAAGGATATAGATAGTGAAGATGCTTTTGATGATTATATGTTAGCCGTTAAGGATGGTGATTTATATCTAAAGGAAGGAGATTATGAAAGTGCTTTAATGCAATACGAAGCAGCTAAAGGTATCCTACCCAATGAAACCTATCCAGGGAAACAAATTCAAAAAACAATGGCGTTAATGCAAGCAAACTCATCAATAGATGAGCAATATGCTGCGCATTTAACCGCAGCCGATGCGGCATTTGATAGTAAGGAATGGGCTACAGCACAAACCAGTTACGAGTTTGCGCATGATGTAAAACCAAAAATCCAGTACCCTATGGATCAAATGGATATAATCAGAAAGAAAATAGCTGATGAGAAACTTCTTTTGTCTCAAATGAAAGAGAAAGAAAAGCAAGCAACCTATGATGCTTTTATTACTTCTGCTGATTCATTAATGGCTTTAGCTAAGTACTCAGAATCTAAAACAAAATATAAAAATGCGCTTGGTGTATTCGCTAAAAAGGAATACCCTAAAACTAAAATGAATGAAATTGATTTGTTGATTTCCAAAAATGAAAAGGCAGAAGGGGCATATTTATCGCTCTTAGCTAATGCGAATAAGTTTCTTTCAAATAAAGAATATGAGAAAGCAAAAGAATCGTATTCTCAAGCGCTTGGAATTAAACCGAATGATGAATTACCAAAAGCTAAGTTGATAGAGATTGATGGTTTATTAGCTGGTTTGGCTGCGTTAAAAGCGAAAGAATTAGAAATGTCGGCTAATAAAGAAGCGGCACTTCAAGCGAAGTACGATGGCTTAATTTTAAGTGCAGATGCTTTAATGGTTGATAAGGTATATGATAAAGCAAAAGCAGATTATCAAAGTGCCGTGTTGTTGAAATCAACAGAAGTGTATCCTCAAAATCAGATTAAGTTAATTAATTCAACCCTAGCAGAGTTGGAAGGAGTAGACAAACAGTTTGATAAATTAATGGCAAGCGGATTAAAAAATCAAAGCACGAAGAAGTTAGAATTGGCTAAAAGTGATTATCAAGCGGCATTAAATCTCAAGCCGAATGAAAAAGCACCACAAGATGCAATTACTAAAATTGACGGCATATTAGCGGCTTCTGCTGCTGCACTAGCAGCTAAGCAAAAAGCAACTGATGATACGTATGATGGATTTGTTGCTGATGGAGATGCGTTGATGGCTCTCGAAAAATATACGGATGCGGAGCTAGCCTATAAGCAAGCATTAACCGTTAAATCGAATGAAGAATATCCTAAAACTCAAATAGCAATCATTCAGGATAAATTGGGTGTTATAGCCGCAGCTACTGCAGCTTCAGAGAAAGAGGCTAAAGAGTTAGCTATAAAAGAACAAAAGTACAACGCGTTAATTACCAAGGCAGATCAACTGTACAAAACGGGTAGTTATCCTGTGGCAAAAACAACCTATAAAGAGGCTTTAGTTGTTTTTACTGGAAAGGCTTATCCAATGAGTCAAATTTCAGATATTGATGCTAAACTAGCGTTACTTGCTGCTGATCAAGCCGCTTCCGCTAAAGCAGAAGCAGCGCTGAAAGCTAAAGAGGGAGAATATCAAAGTATTTTGGTTAAAGCAGATGCCGCATTTACTTCCAAAGACTTTGTGAAAGCGAGATTAGAATATCAAAATGCGCAAAAAGTATTTGCTGATAAACCATACCCAGCGAATCAAATAAAGAAAATTGGTGCGATTGAATTAGCTGAAAAACAAAAAATAGAACAAGCAGCTTTACTATTAGCGCAACAAGCAGAAAATAAAGAGAAGTTTGATGCTTTGGTAATCGCAGGTGATAACCTTGTTTCTAAAGGAGAGCTTCAAAAAGGGAAATATAAATACGAGGCAGCTCTTAAGTTAGTAGCCGGAGATCAAGTAGTAATTAAGAAAATGCGAGGTGTTACTGAGAAAATGGAAGCAGAGCGTAAATTGGCTGAGTTTCATTCTAAAAACGATACGGAGTTTAATAAACAGTTAGCTGAGGATTATCCGAACGGTTTAAACGAAACCAAAAAAGCAGGTGGAAAAACAACGACTCGAATTGTTATTGTTGGAAGCGGTAGAGGAGATGAATACAAAAAAGAAGTGTATTCATACGGAGCAGTATTCTACTTCAAAAACGGAAAGAAAATTGACGAAACTACTTTTAGAAGAGAGACTAAATGACATTAAGCTTCTCTGTTAAAAGGAGTAGCTCGTTTATCTTGGCAAACTGGTTGAATGCTATATTCCTCCTGGTTGCGATTCTTAAAAGTACAGGAGTTATTTTATATCTTATTAATTGTTTCGCGCAAATTGATTGGTGTGATACCAAGATTTAAGGTAGTTGAATGAATAAAATAGTGATAGGATATAGCGTTTAGAATTCTATATCCTATTTTTATTATTACCTATTGGTGTTAATACCAATTAGGTTAGTTCTTCAAAAGACTACTTCGTTTATTGCGGCTATTGGTAATATGGATTAATCAATCAGCTTTAATTCAACGCGTCTGTTAGCTTTTCTTCCAATTCCGTTATCATTGGGTTGAATAGGATGAGATTCTCCTTTACCGATGTAGCTAATCCGTGATTTATCAATATAGTTAGTCATGAAATAATCGTAAACGGTACGTGCTCGTTTTTCGGATAGTTTTTGATTAGAAGATTCATCGCCAACATTATCGGTGTGGCCAATAATCTGAATTTTCTTAGTCGGGTTTTCATTTAAGTACTCTAGAATTAGCTCTAAATCTTTATATGAACGTGGTAGAAGTTTGATTTCGTTGGAGGAGAACTGAATATTTTCAATGACAAGAGTAGAGTCTTTTTCAATTTTGTAGATGTAATTATCATTGTTATCAATAATAGCAGAATCAGCAATGTTGTCACTTAAAATGGAATCATTCTCTAAAGAGAATTCCTCTAATCGGACTAAGGAGATACCATCAACGAAATAGTAAGCTTCATGATGCCAAAAATTCAATCCCCACCAATTTTTCTTTTTAAGACGGTCTTTAAAATGAGTAGTAGAAAAATTACCAACACTCAAGTATTTCTCTCCACCAGAGGCACGATAAACTCCACTGACTTTAATCCAAGTAGAGGAGTCCGATTGAACAATACCTCTAAAATCTTTTATTTCAATTTGTGGCGGGTTTGTAAAGATGTAAAAATCGGAAGTGTAAGATGGTTTTTTGCGATATATCGAAGCGCCAAATCGTTTGGCATAATAGTTAGAATGGTCACTCCAACTAATCCACATTTCAAAATAATATTTTTGCGACTCAACTAGTTTTTCGGCTAATTTAATCTGTACGAATTCTCTATAATCAGAATAAATACGTAAGCCAATATACGCAATTCCATCTTTGGGTTTTGGTAAGTGCCATTCTTCACTTCCTGCAGGACGCTTAACGGAACCACTCATGACGTAAAAATCTACGGTGTTTACAAAACGCCAAGGTCTATGAGAGTTTCGAGTTCCTTTTTTGTATTCAAAATTACCGTTCGGGACTAAGTTTTGCCCCATCAGTGTAATAGAAAACAAAATGATTAAACTTGTTAAAAGACCCGATTTATTTAAAATACTTGAAATCATATAGATGTAACACATTATCAATAAATAGAAACCTACATTCTGATAACCAATTATAATAATTTATAACCGCTGATAAAAAATGTATACGGTTACTTTATAACATCACAACGTTGATGGAGGGTGAAAACTGTGAAGGAATGAAAAATTAGTTACTCTTCTTCGAGAATAAAAGGAATAGGGGAGTTAGAGAGATAATAAAAAATAATATTACTACTATGGTTTTACTCGAAATGATATCGGATAAAAACCACGCTCCAATCACTAGAATAAGAAAACTAAATACTCTAATCACTTCTGTTCTTATCCCGTAAAACTTACCATCTACAATGTTTCCTAAGGTCCAAATCGTAATTAGGGCTAGAGAAACTAAGGTAAGGGTAGCAGTAAATTCCAATGATTTGTACTGGAACAGAATAAAAGAGGATAAAACTAAAAGCTCCATAAAAACAATGGCTACGTAGATAATTTTGTTTTTTGATAGCTTAGGATTGTACTTGCTCGTTATTGCAGCGCGGTCTATTTTTTCAGGACTAGAAATCCATCCCGGACCTAGAAAAAGCGTTTTTAACTTACCCGATAATTTTGGGTTTAGATTTACTTTATTAAAAATTTGAACAATAGGTTTTAGGGTGGCGTTAATAGGGTTATAGGTTTTCAATTGTTCGGTTACGCCATAATTTGGTGTTACCGTTTCTTCTTTAAATGTACCAAAAATACGGTCCCAAATAATTAATGTACCTCCATGGTTTTTATCAATATACTCTGGATCTCTTCCATGGTGAACTCGATGATGCGATGGGGTATTGAAAATCCATTCAAACCATCCCATTTTATCTATGTATTCGGTATGAATCCAAAATTGGTACACCGTAACAAATGCGCCAATAAACAAAAACCAAACCGGGTCAAAGCCAAGAATAGCCAGTGGCCAAAAGAAGGGTGCTGTAAATAATTTTTGAAATGTTCCTTGTCTTAAAGCCACCGAGAGGTTATAATCTTCACTTTGATGGTGTACGATATGACCTACCCAAAAAAGACTGATTTCATGTGATTTCCGGTGCGCCCAATAGTAAAAAAAGTCTACTCCAATAAATAACACAACTGCCCAATACCATTCATGTTCAATGGTAATGATTCTGAAATTTGAATATATGAAAGTGTAAATGGCAATGATTCCAATTTTAGAAAAGATGCCTGTTAATTGCTCGGTTAATCCACAGCCAATATTACCAATAACATCCCCAAACCGGTACCGGCCTTTTTTGAGTACTACATCAACTGTCCACTCTATTACAATAAGAATAAAGTAAACAGGAATAGAGAGAACTATGGGATTTATTGACATAATGTTTTCGGTATTTTACGCTATATCATCCGTTCGTTTCTGATAAACAGCTCCTACCACAATGAGGTATTGTGCAAAAAAGTAAGTGAGTACTGGAAAACTATGAAAGTCAAATGTTGCAGTGGTAAAGTTTTGAAGCGTTAATAGCATAGTAGTAATGGAGTACATCACAATTCCTGCAAGTACGAGGTAGTAACTGAATTCGTTTACATGATCCTGACGTTTAAGTCCTTGTGAGATGAATACCCATAAAAGAAGCTGGTACATAATAGCGGGGTATTGCCAAGCTTCTAAATCCTCAATTATAAAAATAGAAATAGGGAAAATGACAATAAGTAAACTCAGAAAAAAATTGACTAATGTAATAGACTTAAAGTCGGTGATAGGTAAAACTACATTTCGAGTATATTGAAAACCACGAGCATAACAGTAAATCGCAAGTAATGAGGTCGCAAAGGTTCCTAAAATGAACAACTCGTTATAACTATTACGTAATAAAAAGAATTCGTCACTTAAAATGGAAAAAAATAAGCCTGTTGTTATACCGGTGATAAGTCCTTTAGGTAGCCCTTTTTTTGCTGTTGCAAAATAGTAAATTAGGATAAAAAGTGTAAGAGGCTTTGTGAAATACTCTGTCCAACGGTATTCTGATAAATGGAAGAAATAAATAATAAGTACCATCATTAAGTACAAACTACTCACAATTGCTAGCTGCTTACCTTTATTCAAAATGCTTGGTTTAATAAATTGATGACTGATAATTGCTTACTGAAAATTCTGTGAAAAATAATTTTATTTTCTCAAATATCACATTTGTGGATGAATAGCGGCTAGTTTTTAACCATAAATTTCATTTTTTTTAAGTTGCAGAATTTTTCTTATCCTTATTTTTAGGAGCGGATTACCTGTTCGTAAGATTCTAAGCGGTTGATTACCCGTGAAAAAAAGGGAGTTAAAACCTTGTGCTTTTAACATCAACTTGATAGATTCACTCTTTAGCGAATTAGCCTTTTAACCTAGTTGGATAATACTTTTACTCTTAATAATGTATCCATATTGTGTGGAATAATGTTTTTAAATGAGCCTTGGTTAAGTTTTAATAATTTACCTCAATGACTATCTTTGAAACTCTAACATTATTAAACGTTCAATTTGGCTTCACAAAAGAAATTTGGATTTTTTGCAGGGGTTTTCACCCCTTCTATTCTGACCATTTTAGGTGTGATAATGTACATGCGTTTGGGTTGGGTAGTAGGCCATGCTGGCCTCACAGGTTCTATCGTAATAATTCTTATTGCCCACGTAATTTCTGTCGCTACAGGTTTAAGTATCTCATCTATTGCCACCAATAAACAGGTGAAGGCAGGTGGAGTGTATTATGTGCTTTCACGGAGTTTAGGTTTGCCTATGGGCGGAGCCATTGGATATACGTTGTTTATTGCCACCTCTTTAAGTATTGCTCTTTACCTTATTGGATTTGCAGAGAATTTCAACCCCGTTTTAGGAATGGGCTCTTCCATTAACGACTTCCGTGTATCGGGTACTTTAGCGCTGCTACTTTTAACTGCACTGGTCTATATAAGTACATCGGTAGCTATAAAATCACAGTATTTTATTTTAGCGGCAATTATTTTGTCACTTTTTGCCATCTTTACTGGAAATCCTGAGATTTCACTTGACCCTGTAAATGTAATCTCAGATAATCAAGAGGTTTCATTTGCGGTACTATTTGGAATATTTTTCCCCGCGGTAACTGGTTTTACTGCTGGTATTGCAATGAGTGGCGACTTGAAAGACCCGAAAAAAGATATACCAGTTGGAACCCTTTTAGCTATTGGGGTAGGTTTAGTCATTTACTTGATTTTAGCGGTCTATTTGAGTACAAACGTTGATGAAGGTATACTGCAAACTAATTACAATGTCTTAATGGATATTGCCCTTTTCGCACCGTTTGTTATTGCCGGTATTTGGGGAGCAACATTGTCATCTGCTTTAGGCGGGTTATTAGGTGGGCCTCGAATCTTCCAAGCCATGAGTGTAGATAATATTACACCATTCTCTAAAATTTTTGCTACCGGAGTTGGGAAATCAAATGAACCAAGAAATGCCTTAATATTAACCATTATCATTGCCGAAATAGGCGTTCTTATTGGAGAGTTAGATGCCATTGCGCGTTTGGTTTCTATTTTTTACTTGATGGCCTATAACTTCATAAATCTTTCGTTTTTTCTAGAAAGTTGGGCTAACAGTGACTTTTCTCCTAAATTCAAAGTGAGTAAATGGGTGGGTGCCATTGGGTTTCTAGCCACTTTCACGGTAATGTTCCAAATGGATCCTGTAGCAATGGTTATTGCGTATTTGGTATTGTTTGGCATGTACTTCTTTTTGAAAAGAAAAGAAATGAGCTTAAATACCGGTGATATTTGGGGAAGTGTTTGGTCTTCTGTCGTAAAAGCAGGCTTAAGGAAAATGGATGGAATGGAGGAGAACCAAAACTATTGGCGTCCTAATATTTTACTTTTTTCCGGTGGAACAGAAAAAAGACCTTATTTAATTGAAGTATCCCAAGACTTAGGTGGTCGCTCAGGTATGATATCCAATTTTGATTTAATTGAAAGTCCAGATGCAAAAGTACTCTTCCCTAAAAAAGATAAAGGTGTTAACAACGCAGATATTCGGGAGGATGGAATCTTTACTAGACGTCAAGAGGTTCAAGATGTCTATACCGGAATTGAAACCATAGCGAGTGTGTATGGGTTTTCAGGAATTGAGCCAAACACCGTTCTAATGGGATGGGCTAGAAAAACGGAACACCCCGCTCATTTTGCGAATCTTACGCAATCTTTAATTGATTTAGATTACAACGTGCTTTATCTTGATTACGATGAGGAGAAAGGTTTTGGAAAGTATGAAACTATTGACTTATGGTGGAGAGGAATTAGTAATAATGTAATTCTTAATATTCGTTTGGTGAAGTTTATTTTGTCCTCTCAACGTTGGGCAAACGCTAAAGTGAGGGTGCTATTAGTAAATGAAGATAATACAGATCGCAGCGAAATTTCAGGACGTATTAATGATGTACTGAATGAATTTAGATTACACGCAGAAATTAAAATCATTAATAATAGTACCGAGAAGCTATCTATATTCGAACTAATGAAGCATTACTCCAATTTTACCGATTTGGTTTTTATTGGAGTTCCTGAAAAGATATTTGACCCAAATACCTACGTGGAAAAGACGAATAACCTTTTGAATAATATTGGTACTACGTTAATGGTGAGAGCTTCTTCTCAATTTTCTGAAATTAGATTAGGTCTAGCGCCAAAGGTTCGCAAAAAAGTCCAAGAAGTAAAATTGCTGGAATTGGAGGAATTGGTTTTACCGTTTGATTCCGTTTTGAATAAGGTCTTTTTCGACTTAGAACTAAGTTTAAATTCCAGTAATAAAAAATTCACCGATAAAGTGATTACCGTTATTGGTGGCGCTTACATTTATATTTTCGAATCTTACAAAGGTTTGTTTGAAACGTTTTTTAAGGAGATAGAGAATAAAAAAAGTAATGTGAACTTTCGCAAGCAGTACGCTATTTTGAGCGAGAAAACTATTGCTACCTTAGAGATGTTTGCGAATGATAAAACCACGTATTTAACGGAGTTGTTAGATAAGGAGATTGACAAGTGGCAAAACCAACGTGCTTCAATTTTTAATAATGCTCCTGACACGGTAAAGAAGTACTTAACGCAACAAGAATTGGTGATTAAGCCCAACGATTCTTTCGATGCTAAATGGTTAAAAAGAGAGAAAAGTATAATTTTAAAGTTATTTAAAAACGCATCTATTACGGTGGATTGGAAAGATATGCTTCAATATTATGAAGCCACCACGAACTTAGATAACATCAAGAAAATGCTTCATGACCTAGGTATGATTGAGGCGTTAAATGTAAAAGCTTTACGAGAGCGTTCTGTAGTTGTATTAGAGGAACTGCTAGGGTCTATAATGATTGAGCCGGAGAAAAGAACCGTATTAATTAACGATGCAAAGAAAAATATTCTTCAAGGCTTATCAGAGCAAATTGAATTTATTCAAGATAAACCAGAACAATTATTAAAAACAGCTAATTATAGGGATCGTGAAATGATTCTCAAAATTGCCGAGTTAGTAGTTAGGATTGATGTAAACACGATTGTGGAGGACTTAGATGATGACCTAAGTCATCGAGAGGTTTCTGCAAAAAGAAATGAAATTGGAGATTATGCGCAGTTCTGGGAGCGAAACCAACGCTTATTTAATAATTTATTTAGAGCTTGGGTAATTACTACTGGACTGCATATTGAGTTGGTTTTCTTGAAAGAGAAAGTGGGTAGAGACATTAGAATAGGGGTGTTTGGAATGTTTAAACGTCTTTCGAGGCATTTGGATTCGCTATTTGAAGTTGAGAACGAAGGGAGTGATGCTAGATTGGTGTCTTTTGATGAAAATGAGCTGTTAAGTCATAACCCATCCGAGTTTTTGTCTCGAATCCATGAAGAGTTAAGAGATAATATTGGCAGTCTTCCAGAAACGGTAGATTTAATTAGAGAGGATTCTATTCTAAATTTTGAAGATTTTCAGGAGGAGGATGTGGAGCAAATCACGGTAGACCTTCAAAAAATAGCCGATTATTACATAGAGCTTGATTTTATTGAACCGCTCAATCGTAGAATTACACATACCTATAATATCCTAACCAGTAAGTTTGAAGAAATAGGTTCAAGAATTTCGTTTATTAATGATATTGAAAATAATCAAAATGCCGATTCCGATAGCCAAGTTAAGGAAATCAAGGATAAACTTAAAGCTGACTTCATTGAGTTAAATGAAGCCATTGAAAACACGGAAAAAGAGTTTTTAAGCACTTTAGAAAAGCAGTTTTCAGAATTAACGGATAAGTTAAGTATGTCGGAGCTTTTAACAACATCCTCTAGCCTGAGTAGGTTTGTACATATTCAAAAAGGGTACAAAGGTTTTTTTGAGAATATAGAAAGAGTTAAAGAAGTAGCGGTACGTTGGATGTCAAGTTCGGTATTTGAAATCAGGAGAAAACAACATCAACTCCGAATGGCAGAGTTTAATGACCGAAATAAAACCTTGGTTAATAAGCGGAAAATGTTCCGGAATTTTGTGGAGCTTAACACGCTAAAGGATGAGGTTATCGCTTCTCTACCTACGTATTACAGACATTTGTTTTCGGGTAAACAAGTGTTTAATATGCAAATGGCCATAAATAGAGATTTCGAGATGGAACAAGCTATTTCTGCTTTAAACAAAGGCGAAACAGGTGGCGTTTTGGTTATTAGTGAGCCATTAGCTGGGAAATCTCATTTTGCCGAATCACTTATTCACAAGATTAACCCAAAGAAAATAATTAGAGTTATACCTCCCGCCCAAGGAATAAATAAAGGGTCTAGCTTACTAGAAGCCTTTCAAAAGGCGACCGGTGTAGAAGGATCGTTCTTTAATATCATGAGCGCAATTCCAGAAGGAAGTGTTTTTGCGTTTAATAAATTAGAGCTGTGGTGGCTAAGAATGCATGATGGCGGAAGGTTTATTGATCAGCTCGTTTGGCTTATTGAGCGGTACGGAAACCAACATCATTTTGTATTGACTATGAATACTTTTGCGTATGACTTGGCAAGACAATTAACCAATATAGATACCGTGTTAGCTGCAACTATTATTATACCTCCAGCTAACAATAGAGAGTTGTCAGAGTTAATGTTTGAACGGCATCAATTAGCCGGAATAAAAGTAGCATTCAGCCACAAGCCAGATAAAAAGCCGACCAAAAGAGAGTTGCTAAAACATTTTGAAAAGTATGCCTCTGAAGCCAATGGGAATATTGGTGTAGCCATGTTGCGTTGGTTGGCAAGTATTGAGCGTTTTGAAGATGAAACCGTTTTTGTATCTGATTTTAAAGCAGATAAATTACCCTCTGTTCTTCCGGTAGCTTGGGCTATGCTGTTAACTCATCTCGTATTACACGAAAGGTTACACCTAAATAATATGATTGAAATCTTTCATTTACAGGATAAATCCATGGTAAATAGTGTGGTGAAAGAATTAAAATATACGAAGCTGATTAAAGAAGTCTCTAAAAACACTTTTGCCATTGAGCCATTGGTTTTAAAACCGATTATTGAACAATTAAAAACACAGAACTATCTTAAGAAATTTGAATGAGCAAGTCTGAGTTACTAAATATATCCGTGTTACCTATCCAAGCGCTCATAATTGTGGGTTTGGCAGTGTTGGCTACGTTTTTATTATTAAAGTTAATAAGAAGGTACCTATTTGTATTGGTGAAATCAGAAATCTGGAACCAAAGAGTACATAGCGCATGGCCAAGAATTGAGATCGGAATTTGGCTCTTTGTGATTCTTACTTTGTTGATTTTTATGCTGAATAAGAGCTTTTTAGTTTCGGTAGTGGTACTTGGAGTCCTTTTTATTATTGGAGGCAAGTATTGGAGGGATATTGTGAATGGGGTCATCGTGAAATTTGAGAACCGCATTGATGAGGGTGATTTCTTATCAAATAAAGATTTTAGCGGTGTTATTTTGAATCTAGGGATAAGATCTCTGCAGATACGATTAGATGGAGGGGATGTTGCATTTATTTCGTACCGGAATTTAAGTGATTTTAAAGTTCGGAAACTAGAGCGTAATTCAAAGAATGAAATGTGTTCGGTTACCGTGAAATTTAAACCCGAAATCCCAGTAGAATCAGCGATTAAGAAGTTGAAAGTAGAAGCCATGCAAATTCCATATACCATGCTTACGCATCCGGTAATAGTGGAGGTTATAGAATTAAACGAAACAGGAACATTATTACGCGTGTTAATTCATACACAAAGTGCAGAAAGTGGAAAACTCGTAGAATTGGCCTTAAATAAAGCGCTTAAAGGTTCGGAGTTTTTGGCGGAATAATAGAAGGATTAAAGCTTACAATTCATTATTAAAGTACACCTTGTAGAAGCTCATTCCTTTTTCGTGGTCATATCCTTGTTCAATGAATTTCTCAATAGAATCTGGATTGTTGACGCCAATTTTAATCTGAATATTAGTATCTAACTTTATTTCGTTTTTGATTTTTTTCTTCTGCTTTTCTATGACCGGTAAAGACACCGTAAAAGCATCAGGAATAGCTACACTATTTTGATTTTCGTACATGGATTTGTACTGGTCAAATTCTTGCTTTTTTTCTTCAGAATCTAGTACGCTTTCTTTAAAATCCTCTACGTCAATGTTCTCGTTGCGTTCCAAGTATTTTAAGGACTTATTTAAAAAGTTAATTTCTTCCGTTTTACTATCCGTGACTTGAACCACTTCCTTTGCAAAGTCTTTACACAAGTTTACGTATTCTTTCGTGTGAAAAACTTCATCTTGAATAGGCGTTATTCCTAAAAACTCCCGTAACCAATATTCTGTATCATAATTGTTACTATCCACTTGAAAAACTCTAAATCCGTCTTCTTCTTCGGTATTAAAAATAAAGCAGCCCTTGTCTAGCTTTTTAATGTCAATACCTTGTTGTTCCAGTACTTCTAAGTTGGTTGCCTCTTGGTCAATTTTAAGAAATGAAGTTTTATTTTCTGATTTAAAAATGCCGATAGCATCCACCATTTTATCTTGGTAAAGGATGTCAGAAAAGTGAGCTATAAATAAATCACCGGTCTTAATGTGCGGATGTTGACTCTGCTCGTGTAAATGCTTTAGAATCTTTACTGAATTGATATATAGTGAACTAGGATTAGCGAAAATATCTTTGCTGATTCCATTTAACTCGTTGTAAGACAACTCAATCTCATGGGTAAACTGATTAGAATCTTGTAATTTCATAAACGGCTTCACGAAATAATCAAGCATCATTAATTCAAGTCCATCATTTAACGGAAACGAGGATTGTGAAATAAAGAAATCTTCTTCATTATGTTTATTACCTACACGATGAATGGCTAATTCGTTAATTAATACCGTAGAAAAGTCTAGCATAGTTTATTTTTTGAAAGCGTCAAATGTAAGGTTAATGATTATGCGTTTGCATGAAGTTAGTAACTAAATATACCCAATTTGCTTCTTCGTGATTTAATATAGACTCATGGCCAGAATTACTGAAAACAGCAAACTCTTTTTTGCCATTTAAGTTATCATATATCTCTTTTGAAGCCTCCCAGGAGACCCTGTTGTCTAACATTCCATGTATAAGCAGGGTAGGGCAGTTAACGTTTTTGGCATACTTACCAGGGTTATGTTTAAAAGCATTAAAGTCATTTAAATATCCGCTCCAAAAAGTGAGCAAATGAGCCGCAGGAAATTGAGGTAAACCCATTAATTCAAATCGGTTCTTTGAAGTGGCCAGCAAATTAGAAAATGAACTTTGGAGTAAGATTCCATCTGGGTTTGTATCTAGCTCGCTAACTGCTCTTAAGATTGCGGCTGCACCCATGGAGACTCCGTATAAGAATATTTTTTGTTCTGGGTAACTCTCTTGACACCATTTCAATGTATTGGCTACATCTAAGGCTTCATAATATCCCATACTACATTGGTTGCCATCAGAGTTTCCAGAAGCTCTGAAATCCACTAAGACCACCGTATAACCCATTCTGTAAAATGCCTGAGCTTCATTCCATAAAGCAGATTTTGAAGACTTGTATCCATGAAATAATGCAACTACCCCCAACGATGGCTCCATGTCAAATCGCCAAACTTCTAAGTTTACTGTACCAGAAATGGTGTCCACTTCAATAAAGTCTAAATCAATGGGGTTGTTTTGAGGTTTAGGTATTTTTACTCCGAAAACAATGGACTCTAATTTATGACTAAATGAGCTATGTTCATTTAAATGAGTGGCTTGTGTATCTGGTTCCAGAAAATGGGTGAAATTCCACGCTTGAAATGCCGCAATAAAATTAAGGGCAATAAATCCTAATAAAAAGAGACCAATAAACCAGCGGATTAACTTTCTGGTTCTTGTTGGTTTTTGTGCATTTTCTTCTTGGTCCATTCTCCGTCAATATTACGTAAAATATCTAATGGATTTTCATTTTGAAGCTCTTTTGGCAATAAGTTATCCGGCCAGTTTTGAAAACTAATTGGTCGGGTCCAACGGGTAATCGCGTCATGCCCTACAGCAGTGAAATGACTGTTAGAAGTAGCAGGATAGGGTCCGCCATGGTGCATTGATTTACAAACTTCTACTCCGGTAGGTACCCCATTGAATATTAACCTTCCAACTCGATTTTGTATTGCGCTAACAATATTTTTAGAATAATCTAATTCATTAGGTTGTGCAATGATAGTAGCGGTTAGCTGACCTTCTAATGAATTAATAACGGCTTCCATTTCTTCAAAATCAGTACAACAAATAAGGAGTGAAAAAGGGCCAAAAACCTCTAGATGCAGGGTTTTATTGGCTAAAAATGTTTTTCCCTTTGCAGTGGCAATGGCTTGTTGTCCAAAGTTGCTTGGCGTGTTTGCTTCGTGCCATCCAACAAGGTCTACACCCTCTTGATCGCAGAGTAGTTTCTTGTTTACGTTATAGTTGTCCAGTATTCTTGGGTGTAACATACACGATGGTTTTTTAGCGACTATTTCCTTCGATAAATTACCAATAAAATCATCTAATTCAACACTATCAATTCCAATCATTAATCCGGGATTGGTACAAAACTGTCCAGTATCAAGCGTAATGGAATTTGCAAATATTTTTGCCAATTCTTGGTTTCGTTCTTTTAGCGCATCTGGAAAAAGAATAACCGGATTAATGCTTCCCATTTCGGCAAATACAGGAATGGGTTCTTCTCGTTGGTTTGCTAAATCAAAAATTGCTCGGCCTCCAGTAATGCTTCCAGTAAAACCTGCCGCCTTTATGTCAGGATGGGAAACTAAATGCGTTCCGGCTTCATAATTACTACTATTAATGTTAGAAAAAATACCCTCCGGCATTCCTGTGGTTTGGGCGGCTTCTTTAATGGCTTGGGCAATTAACTCTCCGGTTCCGCTATGCATAGGATGAGACTTTACAATAACGGGGCATCCAGCAGCTAAGGCAGAAATGGTGTCACCGCCCGCGGTAGAGTAGGCAAGCGGGAAATTACTCGAACCAAAAACGACCACTGGTCCTAACGGAATTAGCATTTTTCGTAGGTCTGGTTTCGCATTGGGTTTTCTATCGGGTATGGCTCTATCAATGGATGCGTCTACCCAATCACCGTTAAGAAGATGGTTCGAGAAGAGCTTTATTTGCCACAATGTACGAGCTCTTTCTGCTAAAGCACGTTTAAATCCTAAGCCAGATTCTAAACAATACATTTCAATAAGGTCTTCGCCAAGGTTTAATATGTTTTTGGAGATTTGATTTAGAAAAGCATGTTTAGATGGATTAGAGAAATTTTGATATTCACTAAACGCACTTTTAGCAAGTTGAGTAGCTAAATTTATTTCCTCAAGAGTTGCTTCTGTAAAAACGGTTGGGTTTTCTGTATTTGTGTGAGGATTAACGGTTTTAAAAGTGGAATTCCCACTTTCAAAACTCAGGTATCCAATAAGATTTTTACCATGTAACATAGATTCTATTTTAAAGGTGAAATTAGAGAATATTATTGGAGTAAATTTTAAAGTATTGTATTAGTTTTAATAAAGTAATATTATTTGATTTTTTTGATATTTCAAACTATTTAAGCACTTTTTAGCTAAAGTAGTTCTTAGTAATTTGGGGGGGGTGTTAAAATGAGAAATACCTATAAGTAGAAATGTAAGAAAAGAGTGGGGTAAAATCCTTTAAATCAGTCCGTAAATCTACTGATTTAAATCATGAAATATTGTTATGTATTTTTCTAAAATATACTTGACATGAGTGCAGTTAATCCATAGATTTGTGATAATTAAAATTTAACTGTTTAAGATTACTAATAACTAAAAGACCTTAATGACAAATATTTTTTTGCTAACAAAAACCATGATTTTTTTTTAGTCTCGTAAGAGATTAATTATACCATTCGGTTTACCGAACTATCAATATTCGCCCAGTGAAGGATTGATAACCATTTCTTTATGTATTTATTTAAAATAAAAATTTATTAATGAAAAAAATCAAACAATTTGGAGCTTTCTTAGGCTTTATGATTTTGGCTCAGCTAACTTTTGCGCAGGCCGGATCTACTTTTACTAATCCAATGGTCATTGGATCGTTACCATATTCTGTTGTAGGTGATTCTACGTGTGGCTATGGTGATAACTATACTACATCTGATATAGCATGTACGGGGTCGTATATGTCAGGAGATGAAAAGATTTTCAGTTTTACACCTTCATCGACTATGATGGCGGTTACTATTGAAATGACAAATATTGCAACCTCTTGGTCAGGTATGTATATTACAGATGACTCAACTACTGCAGGAAGTTGTTTGGGTTCAGCGTCAAACTCAGGTACTGCTGATAGAGTTATTACTGGTTTGAACTTTGTTTCTGGTACAACCTACTACGTTATTGTTTCAACGTATGCATCACCGCAATGTATTACTGCATTTGATTTATCAATGTATAATGTGACTTGTCCTGCACCTGGTGCTTTAGGAGCAACTGTTCTTTCGTATGATTCTGCTTCAATTGATTGGACAGAGAACGGTTCAGCAACATCTTGGATTATTGAGTGGGATACAAATGGGTTTACTTTAGGTTCTGGAAATACAATCATTTCTACAACTAACCCTGACACATTATCAGGTTTGGCTGCATTAACTGATTACAGTTATTATGTAAGATCATTTTGTGGTGCTAGTGATTCTTCTTTATGGGTAGGTCCGTTTAACTTTACAACATTTGCAACTTGTCCAGCTCCTTCAACTTTAGGTGTTTCGAGTTTAGGATTAACAACTGTTAACTTTGATTGGGTAGAAGTAGGATCTGCAACTACTTGGGATATTGAGTGGGATACGGCTAATTATACGCAAGGAGCAGGTACAATGATTACAGGTACAACCACTAATCCACATTCTTTAACAGGGTTAACTGCTAATACATCTTATGAGTTTTATGTACGCTCTTCTTGTAGTAGTTCAGACTCTAGTTTATGGGTTGGACCGTATTCTTTCACAACTCCATGTAATGCTTTTTCTATCCCCTTTGTTGAAGGTTTTGAATCAGGTTTTACAGACCAAAGTGCTGTTGCAGGTTGTTTATCTCAAGAAAGTGTTTCTGGTACTTCAGATTGGCTAGCGAATAGCTCTCTTACAAGTTATAACAGAACTCCGAGAACTGGTAGTTTTAATGCAAACTTGAGATATGGTAATGAGAGATGGATTTTTATTCCAATTAATTTAGTTGGTGGAACAAGTTATACCGCTGACGTGTATGCTAGACAAGATGGTTCTGGAACAACTAATGCTGATGTTATGATTGCTTTTGGTACAACAGGTACTGCTGCTGGAATGACAGATACAGTTGTTGCACCTACAGGAATTGATGGGACATACCAACTTATCTCTGGAGCGTTTACTCCAGCAACTAGTGGGGTATTCTATGTTGGAATTAAAGGGTACATGAATTTTAGTCCTTGGTATATTTCAATTGATGATATCGCGATTAATGTTTCTCCTGCTTGTTTACCTGTATCTGCTTTAACAGCTACAACTACTTCAACAGGTGCTAGTTTAGGTTGGACAGAAAATGGAACAGCAACAACTTGGGATATTGAATGGGATACCGCTGGTTTTACACCAACAGGAACACCTACAATTATAGGTTCTACAACTAATCCTCATGCCTTATCAGGGTTAACTGCTAGTACTTCTTATGAGTTTTGGGTAAGAGCTGATTGTGGTGGTACTAGCTCATCATGGGTTGGTCCTTATAGCTTTACTACTCTTTGTAATACAGTGACAATGTTCCCATTTACAGAATCTTTTGATTTAACTTCCCCTACGATTACTTGTTGGGCGAATGATTACGTGGTAGGTGCAGTAGACTGGAGCTTATCGAATGGTGCTGGTGGTGGTTCTATAACTGCTGCATATAGTGGTACTGAGAATGCTGCTTTTGTTAGTGCTAGTGGAACAAACTCGCCAACTACAAGATTGGTTTCTCCAGTTTTTGATTTAACGAGTTTAACGTTACCAATGATGTCATTTTATTATGCGCAAGAAGATTGGGCTGGTGATCAAAACTACACAAGAGTGCTATACAGAGCATCTTTGTCTGGAACATGGGTTGAACTATGGGCTGATTCATCTGACATAGATACATGGACACAAGTTACTTTGACTTTACCAAATCCTTCTGCAACATATCAAATTGCTTTTGAGGGTATTAATAATTATGGTAGAAGAAATGTAATTGATGAAATGGAGGTTAAAGAAACGCCTATTGCTGTTACTACTACTACCGCAACAACTAACGTAAGTTGTAATGGTGTGTTAGATGGTACTGCTACAGTAACTGTTTTAACAGGTACATCTCCATATTCTTATTTATGGTCTAATGGTGACACAACTGCTATGGCTGATTCTTTAGCTGCAGGGTCTTATTATGTAACAGTAACTGATACGTTAGGTGTTGTTGGTAATGATACAGTAATGATTACTGAGCCTGCAATGCTTGTTGCAACTGTTGTTGCTGATAGTAATGTTTCTTGTTTCGGTATGTCTGATGGTGGAGCTTCTGTTTCTGCTGTAGGTGGAACAACTCCATTCACGTTTGTTTGGAGTAACGCTGCAACTACTGCTAGTGTTACTGGGTTAATGTTAGGTACATACTATGTAACTGTAACAGATGCTAATAACTGTGCTACAAATGATTCTGTGATGATTACAGAACCTATTGCATTAACTGTTTCTTTAGGAAATGATACTTCAGTATGTGATGCAGCTATTTTAACATTAGATGCAGGAACATTTGCTTCTTATGTATGGGATGATGCTTCAATGATGCAAACACGAATGACTGTTTCTACATTAGGAGCTGTTGACTATTCTGTAGAAGTTACAGATGCTAACGGTTGTACTGCGAATGATACTATTCAAGTTACCGGTCTTGCACCAGTAATGGTTGATTTAGGTGCAGATACCTCACTTTGTTATGGAGAGGGTTTAACCTTAGATGCAGGAACATTTGCTTCTTACTTATGGAACGATGCTTCCACGATGCAAACATTAATGGTTAGTGGTTCTAAATTAGGAGCTACAACGTATACTGTTGGTGTAATGGATATGAATGGTTGTTTAGGATCTGATGACATCGTTGTTATTGGTTTCCCTGAAGTGATTGTTGACTTAGGTGCTGATACAAATATCTGGGATCCAAGTGTAACTACTTTCACACTTGATGCCGGTACTGGATTCACTACTTATGCGTGGAGTGATGGTACTACAACAACTCAAACATATGATGTAACTCCAAGTGCTGACAGTAATGTAAGCGTTATGGTTACTGATATGAACGGTTGTTCTGGTTCTGATACTGTAATTGTTGATTTCGTTTTAGGAATAAATGCTTTTGAAGCTTCTACGCTTAAAATGTATCCTAACCCAGCAGTGGATCAAGTAACTATTGAACTTTCTAACTTTAAAAATGTAAGCGAAGTAAATGTTACTTTTATTAGCATTACTGGTCAAACAGTAATGAGTCAAAAAGTAAGTGTTAATGGTAACTCTTATGTTGGAACATTTAATGTTTCTGCATTAGCTACTGGAACTTATTTCGTTCAATTTGAAGCGAATGGAGAAAATGTTGTTCGTCAATTTGTCATCAAATAGATAAACAAATAATCTCAAAATAATTAGAGCTATCTCGAAAGAGGTAGCTCTTTTTTTATGGGCAAAATAGTAGGTACAAAAAAAGGGTCGATTCCTCTGAATCGACCCTTTTAGTAAAATTAAATTATATGCTAGTGCTGATGACCGCCTTCACCATGAACATGTCCATGAGAAATTTCTTCATCTGTAGCTAATCTGATATCCATAACTTCAATATCAAAATGTAATTCCGTATCTGCTAACGGGTGATTTAAATCTAAAGTGATATCTTCTCCATCAATAGAAGTAAGGGTCGCAATTGCTAAGCCTTTGTCTCCAGTATCAATTTGAACTTGCATTCCAACGGTCATTTCTTCCTCCCCTTGAAATCCAGACTTAGGTACAACACGTACTAATTCTTCGTCTCTTGTTCCGTAAGCATTTTCCGGTAATACAATAGCGGTAAATTTTTCCCCTTTTCCTTTGTTCTCTAATTCTTGCTCTAATCCAGGAACTAAAGCTCCAATACCATGAATATATGCTAAAGGTTCTCTTCCTTCTGAAGAGTCAATAACGTTCCCATCTTTATCCGAAAGTTTGTAGTGCATCATCACTACTTTATTTTGTTCGATTCTCATTTTTTAAAATTTGCCTGCAAAGGTAGTCTTCTTATTTCAAATTTAGAGAAACAAAAAACGCCTTCTCTAAAGAAGGCGTTTAAAAATACATCTTAGAAATTCTATGGGTTCGTGAATGCAAAACTACGTACTAGTTTCTGTAAATACGCTTTCTAAACTTTTGAATTTTTATTGATGCTATACGTAAACCTTTAAACGACCTAATTCAGTATTACTTTGGGTATAAACTTTTGTTTCTTGGGTCATTACTAATAAAGGATAAGGAATAATTTTGCAATAAATGTGAACGAAGCAGGTTTCAACGTAATAGTACCTGGATTTAGAATCTCTGATTTGTTTGGACAAAGGAATTTATTTCTTCGAGAGTTTGAGAGTCTTGAAAACTTTGGCTTAACTGAATATAATTTTCTTGATCGTATACGTAAGCCCAGGCAAATTTTGCAAACTCAATTTTATCGGCTTCGTTAATAAAGGCTTTCAGTACCGGTTTTAAATCGGTTACACTAACACAATTATTTAAAACCAGTTCTCTAGCTATGGTAAATTGAGCCATCGAAGTGGTTTCTCTTTTCATTTGATTCACGGCTTGTTGAATAATAGTCGGGCAACAAGGATAGTCGCACCCTAGTCGACCAGTATATTCAGGCATAGAATAATGTTCTTGTACTACGAATCCGGGTCGATATTTCCCCCGTTTTATTTTTTGGTAACTGTCAAACTTCGTTTCTTCCTTTTCTACGTAAATTACATAAATAGAAAGTTCATCCTTTTGGAGTTTAATTTCCTTTTTAATCGGTTGGAGATTGTGGTCTTGAAAAACTATTTTAACATTTAAATTAGTAACGCCTATGGCCGTATATTCTAATTGTTGCTGAGGTGCTCTATCAACTAATTGGTTATTAATGTACAAATAGAAATTACCTAAGTCGTGCGTATAAAATACGGCCTTTGTTTCTTGAGATATGCCGCTAAAACTGACGAATGTCACAAACAAAATTGTTAATAAAAGATGCCTCATTAGGTGTATTATCAAGTTAGAAGTTGCTTTAGTTTGTATGCTAAATTAGACAATTTAATATCCACCCGGATAATTTTAAAGATAAAGATGAGAAATATTGCATTATTAGGCGCAGGAAGGTCTGCCAGTTCATTAATTCAATTTTTAATTGCTAACGCGGTCAAAGAAGATATTATGATTACGATCGCTGATCGTGAAATTGGCCACTTGGCAGATATTGTAAAAGGTTCTGCTAGAGTGAAAGAAACAGTGTTTGATGTATTTGATGATGAAGCACGATTGGCTCTCATAAAAGGTTCCGACTTAATCATATCTATGTTACCTGCACGGTTTCATATTTTGGTAGCAAAAGATTGCGTTTCCCACAAAATAAACATGATTACTGCATCTTACATCACCGATGAGATGAAAGCGCTTGACGAGGAAGCAAAAAGCGCAGGAGTAATGCTATTGAATGAAATGGGAGTAGACCCAGGAATTGACCACATGTCGGCCATGCGTGTTATTGACAAATTAAGAAATGAAGGCGCTAATTTTTTACAGTTTGAGTCGTTCACAGGTGGCTTAGTTGCTCCAGAAAGTGATAACAACCCTTGGAAGTATAAATTTACTTGGAACCCCAGAAACGTGGTGTTAGCAGGTCAAGGAGGCGCAGTTAAATTTATTCAAGAAGGACGGTATAAATATATCCCGTACCACATGTTGTTTAGACGTACCGAAGTATTAGATATAGAAGGGTATGGTAGATTTGAAGGATACCCGAACCGTGATTCTTTAGGTTATAGATCATTATATGGTTTAGATGATATTCCAACAATGTTCCGTGGTACTTTAAGACGTACTGGATTTAGTAGAGCTTGGGATGTTTTCGTAAAATTAGGGATCACAGATGACTCTTATATTATGGAGGACGTTGATACGCGTACAAATCGAACTTTCATTAATAAGTTTTTGGCATACAATACCAACGATTCTGTAGAGCTGAAATTAATGCACTATTTGAAAATTGACCAAGATTCTGATATCATGGACAAGCTTACCTGGTTAGGTATTTTTGAGGATACACCAATCAATATAAAAAATGCTACACCGGCTCAGGTTTTACAACATATTTTAATGCAAAAATGGGGATTAGAGCCACAGGATAAAGATATGATTGTGATGGTGCATAAATTCGGATTTGAACTTAACGGTAAGCGTAATTTAATTACTGCTTCAATGGTTTCTATTGGCGATGACCAAACCTATACTG
>CAXMPG010000043.1:0-13670 GCA_964195485.1 uncultured Desulfobacterales bacterium | reverse complement strand
TTGTTCCCTCTTGAGAGCGCGACCAATACAACAAGTTTTCGAGCAATTTATAGGTGCCTTGTAGCTCTTGATTAATCAGACCGATGAATTTCTTCTGTTTAGTAGTGTCATAATCCTCAAAATTTTCATTTAGAATATCTGAGAAACCAAGCATAGAATTAAATGGACTTTTTAAATCGTGCGCTATTATTGAGAAGAATTTGTCTTTTGTGGCATTCAGTTCTTTTAACTGTTTTTCACTTGCTATAAGTGCTTGATCCGCTTGAGCTCCTTTGGTATAGTCTTTTGTTATACCATCCACTCTGATCGGTACATTATTTTCGTAAATCAGCCAACTCCGATCCACAATAGTTTTAACCGACTTATCCGAACAAATAATTCTACAACTTCTTGTTGATTCCCCGGTTCTTTTAAGTTCTGAAATTGCCACATCAGCCAATGGTTTATCTTCAGGATGCATGGTATTAATCCATAACATTGGATCATTCATAAACTGTTCAGCAGTATATCCATACAAGGCTTTAGCAGATTTACTTATATATAATGGCTTAAAATCAGGATAACTTAACGACCACAGTACATCCGGCATATTATTAAACATGCTTTTGTACTTTACTTTACTTTCTTTTAATGCAAGATTGGCGCTGACTAATTCGACTGCACGTTTTTCCTTTTCTTTATTTTGATATTCAAGTTCAATATTAGCAATTGTCAATTCATCTGCACGTTTTCCTTTCTCTTCCTTGGCTATGACTAATTCGTCTGCCCGTTTTTTCTTTTCTTTATTTTGATATTCAAGTTTTGTATTAGCAATTGTTAATTCACTTTCTCTTTTTGCTAATTCTTGGAAATCTCGCAGTTTATTAATCGCAAAAGACACTTGAGCTGCAAGAGTTTCTATGGTAAGCGTGAATTCTTTATTCCGTTTCTCTGATTCTAGGTTTGCTTCAGGAATAAATAGCGTTGCACCTCCAAAATAACTCTCACCCACGCAAAGGCTAATGACTAAGACTTCTGAAATCCCAAGGTTTTTTTCAATGGTTTTGCAAACCGTTTTATTGATTATTTCATTTACAATTTCAAATATCCCACCCTTAGCATGATATAGTTTTCTGGTTTTAAATAACTTCTGTTTTGATTCGGCTAAATCCCTAAAAGGGAAATCCGTTTGAAAAGGGTCTTTACCAATGAGCGTTTTTATAGGGTCAAGAAATTTATCGAACCCAAAACTATGAATTATCCTGAAATTCATATCCTCAGGTTGTAGTTTACTGATAAAAAAATAGGAATCAGGAAGAATCTGCTTAATCGCATCATTCATTATCTGATAAATCTCCAACTCCTCTTTTACACTGGTTAACCTATTGGAAACCCGGTGTAATATTTGAATATAATCACTCATAATCACCCTATTTTTAAATTGCTGCTAACAATATAATATTGACTTTTTCCCTCCCTATCCTTACGTACCAAAAATTTAAAAACATTTTAAACCATGGTAGCCTACGGGTATACAAGATATTAGGGGGCGTGGGTAAAAAAACTCATTCTTTTTTGATTACCTAAGGTAATGCTAAAAAGCATTTATGGAATGAAGGCATATCTTCATTTTCATGACTTTCCCACACGGAAAGAGGACTAAATTACTCATAATAAAAGTCATGAAACAGCCATATAAAAAAAGAAAACATCCAATTAAATGGATGATTTATTGACTAACCCGAATCTTCACTTTATTACGTTGATTTTGTTCCACAACTACAAAATCATTCAATCCGTTGCTAATTTACTACATATTGATTAAAACTAATCATTTCTATACTAAACTTCTATGATTAGTCTTATTCAATTCTGTAGGTATGGAAAAACTAAAAATAGCGCCTTTACCTACTTCACTTTCCACCCAAATTTCACCTTGGTGTTTTTCTACAAATTCTTTACAAAGTATTAAACCTAAACCTGTTCCCGATTCATTCTCTGTTCCTTTGGTAGAGGTGCTTTCTCCAAGATCAAATAATTTAGTTTGTAATTCTTTGGAAATCCCAACCCCATTGTCAGTAACACCTATTTCAACAAAACCTTGTTCTTTTGTTAATAGCGCGTTAATTGAAATCTCACCGTATTTGGGGGTGAATTTTATGGCATTTGATATTAAATTACGCATTATTATAGATAGTAAATCTCTATCTGCGTCAACCTTGATATGTTCCGGTATTTGATTTATTAAGTGTATTGATTTCTTCTCCGCCAAATGAATTAACAATTCACTTGTTTCGTTAACAAATTCATGCACGTTTATGTTTTCAGGTTTAAAATCAATCGTTCCTCTTTGCGAACGCGACCAATAAAGCAAGTTTTCGAGCAGCTTATACGTGCCTTGTAGTTCTTGATTAATTATACCAATAAATTTTTTCTGTTTCTCTGTGTCATACGCCTCAAAATTTTCAGTTAAAATGTCAGAGAATCCCAGCATAGAATTAAATGGGCTTTTTAAATCGTGCGCTATAATAGAGAAGAATTTGTCTTTCGTGGCATTTGCTTCTTGTAATTGTTCTTTTTGTTTGATTATTTCTAATTCAGCATTTTTACGGTTTGTAATATCGCGTAACGCAATTATGATACTTACAGGTTTATTTTTTTCATTGTATAAGATATTTGCGTTTGCTTCACCAAAAAATTCACTTCCATCTTTTCTGACCATCACATATTCTGCTGCACCAGTAAAATTACCACTAAACATACTACCTATTAACTGTGCCGCTTTTTCGTGGTAGTCATTTCTTAAGAAATCTGTCATTTGCTTACCCAGCATCACACTTTCATGAGGATACCCCCACATTGTCACAACCTTGGGCGAAACGTATTGGACCTTTGCTTCTAACGAAGTGATTACTGTACCATCTGGTGATGCTTCAATCATTGCTCTAAACCTATTTTCACTTGCTTCCGCTTCTTCTTTGACAAGGATTAATTCCGCTTCCGCCTGATTGCGCGATGTGACATCGTGAATATTCATTATAAAACCCGAAATGGCCAGGTTATTAAACTGATTATTACCTACACCTTCAAGCAAACGCGTGGAACCATCTTTATGCAGGATATTAAAGGCATTAGTATCTGGCACCTTATTGGTTAGGATTGCTTTACTAAAATCAATTATAGCTCTAGGTATATCAGCCATGTGAACATATTTGAAAATATTTTCACCTATCAATTCATCGGGTTTGTATCCAAGAATAGTTTCTACGGAAGGACTTACATATTTAAAAGTTCCGGTTTTACTCACAGTCATAATGATGTCCAAAGCGTTTTCGATAACCCCCTTAAAAAACTGCTCCTTTTTTTTCAGCTCCTTCCTAATATTTTCATCTGAATTTTTGGCTGACTGTAATAATTCATTTTGCTTTTGAAGTTCCGCAATCTGACATTCTAATTCTTGATACGTTGATTTCTCTTTCATCATAATGAAAAAATAGGACTCAAAAAGTTCACTCCCTTTTGAAGGAACTAAGATAAAACTAAAAAGTTTTTTTTGGATTGAGATAAGTCGTCCTTTTTCATGACTTACCTACACGTTAAGGGCATTAAATGATTGGTTGTGAATTAATATAAAAATCGAAAAGAAAGATGTAAAGTGTTTTTGCTTTAGTACAGGCATATAACCAACGCGAAAGGTCACCTTTTTGGTTAGCCTTTTATTAATTCCTATAAATAACCTGTTTTGGTTGAACGTATTATAGCTGATTTCGGTTCCAAATTGAAATAGAATTTCATCCGCAATTACGAGACGCGATTTCTTTTCACCTTTAAAAATTCTGATGGATGCGGAGAATAAGAACCTAAATCTTTTCGAGAACCGAATGCTTTTCACACTACCGTTCAGTAATCTATCAAATGAGCCTACAAAAAAAGAGGGTGAAAAATGGCAGAATTACTCCTCAACTTCAATTATGGGTAGACTAAGAATTGGGTATTAGAAAACAATCTAGTGACCGAACTAAAATATCATCAGTGCGTAAATTTCAAGGTGTGTATTGTATGCCATTAATTCTTTACAAAGCTTCCTCTACCTTGTTTATCAGAACCTTCTCCTTTTAGATGATAAAAGTAGATTCCAGATTTAAACCCAGTAATATTCAGTTTAATTTCCGTTTCATTAATTTTTGATTTGCGCAGCACAATTTGCCCTTTTTCGTCTGTAATGGTTAATTCAATGCTCCTTACGTTTGCATTCTGGAGTTTAATAGTGATGTTATCTGTTACGGGGTTAGGATATACTTGACTTTGAAGGGTTACTGTAACTTCTTTTACACTGGAAAAAAAATCAAACATATGAATATCATCAATTACCCATCCATTTTGATTGGTTTCAATGCTATCACTAAAAAAGCTAAAACGGAATAGAATACTATCGTTAGATACAAAATGTTCGTCCCAACCAAAAAGCGTCAAATTCAATGTCTTCCAACTATCAGTAGTTCCTGTAAAAAGAATGCTATCATTTGGGAGCCAGTCCACTTGAGAGTATGAAACGTACCATTCAAAATTGTAAGCTTGCGTTTCTAAAAGCGGATTGATCCAGGTTTGACCTTGATCTGGTGAAACTTCTATGATACCAAAATCGTTAAGGGAATCTGAATCTATTTTGAACTGGAATCTGATATTTGGCCACCAGCCAGGATAGTGATCGGTATACCACAAATAAAAGGAGGAGGAATCGTTTATGGGATAGTTATTTATAGTATCGGTAAGAATAGCGAATGGAGGCGAATATGCGGAATCAAATAAGGATTTTTGAGGCTCACCAACGTGCCAACTGTTAGCGCTATTGTTAAGGGTATCAATAGTTATAAAAGACGAAGTCATGGAGTCGTCAAAAGAGATGTTTTGGCCTATTACGATTGAGCTTAGGGTTAATGCGAAAAGAATGATTAGCGTTTTTTTCATTTCTGGATTTTTAAGGTAGATCAATATACTTAATTTTTAGTTCATTGCGGATCTTAAACCATTGTACCATAAAAAAAGTCGCTGAATTAGCTATCAACGAAAATAAAAACAAGTAGGTTAATCTCTAAATAGGGGCCAATTAAATTGTCGGAATTACCCGCCAATTCTAATCATGCTTCTATTTTCTTGGTTTTGTTCAGCATCTGCAAAATCGTCAAATTCTGCCATTCCGCCTCTAACGGCTTTTTTACCCCATACTCCTTTTAGAATAGTATCTTTTAAAGGCTCTCCTTTTCTAAAAGCGGCTAAAATATCGGTTTCTGATTTAGAGAATAAACAGTTTTTCATTTTACCATCTGCCGTTAATCGAATACGGTTACAGGTATCACAAAACGGATTTGAAACGGTTGCAATCACCGCGAAATTACCCACTGACCCTTTTACACGCCAGTTCTTAGAGGTATCATTTGGAGCATCTTCTACCCGTTCAATAGCTTCTTCACCGTAATGGTTCTTGGCTTTATTCAGAACGTCTTCTAAAGAGATTCCATTCTTTTTCCAATCCCATTTATTGCCGCTAAATGGCATAAACTCAATAAAGCGAACAGTTATAGGTAAATTACGTCCCCACTCAATAAAATCTACAATTTCGTTATCGTTGGTCCCTTTCAATAAAACCACGTTGATTTTCACTTTGAAACCAAGCTTGATGGTTTCCAAGATATTCTCCATGATGATATCAAACTTATTCCGTCTTGAAAGCGCATTCATTTTTTCTGGAACTAACGAATCTAAACTGATATTCAAAGAAGTACATCCTGTACGTTTCAATAAATCCCAATTTTGATGCAATAGAATAGCATTAGTCGTCATTCCTAAATCAACGTTTAAGGCCTGAAGTCCTTCTAAAATATTATCTAATCCCCTACGCATTAAAGGCTCTCCTCCTGTAAGACGAATTTTGGTCACTCCTAAATCCACGTATTCTTTAGCAATAGCCACAATTTCTTCGTTACGCATGATATGCGACTTAGGTAGAAGTTTAACCCCCTCTTCGGGCATACAATAGGTACAGCGCAAGTTGCATCGCTCAATAAGTGAGATACGTAAATAGCTATGTACTCTTTGGTGCTGGTCAATTATCATGTCTAGCTCCTTTCATTATTCTAAATAAATGCAAAACGAATGGAAAAACAGCATCCATAGACTCCGCAGCACCTCTGGTAGACCCTGGTAATGCAAATACTAGTGTTTGTCCTTTTATACCAACTACGCTTCTAGAAAGCATCGCAAACGGCATTCTTTCTTGTCCGTAACTTCTTATAGCTTCAGCAATTCCTGGAATTTCCATGTCTAATAATGGTTTCAAAGCCTCCGGAGTTACATCACGTTTAGATAATCCAGTACCTCCGGTATAAATTACCAGATCCATATCTACATCCACGTAATCATTCAATTTCTGCGCAATGATCTCCTTTTCATCCGGAATAACGATGTAATCTACGATTTCAACGCTATCCGCCTTAAGTTTAGCTATAATAGCTTTCCCCGCTTTATCCTCTTTCTGTCCTGCAGAAATAGTATCTGAACATACAATTACCGCGGCTTTCAAATCGGTACGGAAACGGTCTTTAAAGTCTGATTTACCGCCTTTTTTAGACAGTAACTTGATGTCGTGAATCTCAATCCCTTTGTCAATTGGCTTTAACATGTCGTACATAGTAAGCGCAATCACACTAGCACCGTGCATAGCCTCTACTTCTACACCCGTTTTATAAATGGTTTTAACCGTCATTTTTATGATAATAGAAAGCCCATCAATTTCATATTCAATGCCCGCAAACTCAATGGGTAACGGATGACAATCGGGTAAAATTAATGGGGTGTTTTTCACGCCCAATAATCCTGCAGCCTTAGCCATTTCAAAAACGTTTCCTTTGGGTACGGTGTCGTTTTTAATTGCTTCAATAGTTTCTGGCTTGCTTACCTTCACTAATGCTTGTGCTGTGGCGGTACGTAACGTGTTTATTTTATGCGTGATATCTACCATTATGTCTTCTATTAATTATTTACCAGATGTTAATCCATCCAATAAATTCACATTCTAATTATTCACTTTCCACTGGTGAGTCTCGTCTTCAAAAATCTCTTTTCCAAACACTTGTGCTTTGGATTTAATTTCTTCCACTAAAAATGCCAATGCTTCTCTAGCCGGTACGCGATGTGCGGATGACACGAATACAAACAAACAAATTTCACCCGTTTTTACATTACCAAGACTGTGGTAAATGTGCATACAGCTCAAATCGAATTTAGAAAATGCTTCTTCGCGTATATCGTGAAATGTTTGGTTAGCCATTTCTTCATGAGCCGAATAGTCAATAGCAGCAACGGTTTTACCGTCAATTTCATCTGCTCTAACTTGTCCTAGAAAAATTTCATGTGCGCCAATATCTGTTTTTGATTGATGCGCTCCGATTGATTTACCTATCATTTCAGAAGAAATTGCTCCATCTCTAAAAACGTTCTTAATTTTCTTAGTCTTTTCCATTTTACTCGTTTATACAGACGTAATTCCGCCTACTAAGTGATATATCTTTTCAAAATCATTTTGCTTCAATAAACGCGTAGCCCATTGACTATTAACACCATGTGCACAATACAATAATATAGTTTGTGATTTATCTAAGCGATCCATTTCCTGTTCAAATTCGGATACTGGAATATGTGTAACTTCCACTCCTTTAATGCTCTTAACATTGGTTTGATACTGGATATCAATAATTTTAAGTCCCTGATTATTTTCAATTACCTCTTCTAATTGACTTGCGTCAAAATCAATAATTTCGTTTTCCATTTTTTGTTCCATAATACTTGATACTACTATTTTTGAGGTGTTTATTGAATTACTTTTCTTTTCGATTGTGATTGTATGATTACTGTTGTGCAGCAAATCGACCATCATTATTTTATTGGATAATACGGTTCCAATACCGGTAATGATTTTAATGGTTTCCATGGCTTGATACAAACCAATAATACCCGGTAAAACTCCAATAACTCCTACTTCTTCGCAGTTGGGTGCGACTGATTTATATTCGTTTTTTGGAAACGCACATCGGTACGTTGCCCCTTCTTGATAGTTGAATACTGCCACCTGACCTTCAAACCGGTGAATGGCGCCATATACCATTGGGATTTGATGATGTACTGCCAAATCGTTAATTAAATAACGGACATCTATTTGATCTACACAATCAATTATAACATCTTTATTTTTAGTTAGTTCTAACGCATTACTTTCAGTAAAGTACTGCTCAACAGAATGGTATTTACCAGTACTATTAATTTGTAATAACCGTTGAACAATCGTACTGGATTTTGATTTACCCAAGTCGTTTTCCGTAAATAATACTTGACGTTGTAAATTCGAAATATCTACCACATCCTTATCTACCACGGTAACGTCTCCAACACCAGCAGCTGCCAAATACGGTAAAACAGCATTTCCTAAGCCACCTGCCCCAATAACCAAAACGCGTGCATTCTTTAGGGCAAATTGCCCTTCTGTTCCCATTTCTGGAAGCAATAAATGCCTTTTATAGCGTTGTATTTCTTGTTCTGATAACATTTATTAATCCTATAATCTATTAACCTCCAGCAAATGGCGGGAAAAATGAGACTTCATCTCCTTCGCAAAGCGAAACATCATCAGAGACCATTTTTTGATTTACTGCCACCGAGTAATTGATTTCATTTAATGCAGGAATAGCTGTGTTTAAATCCAATTTTAATTGATTTATCGATAAATCCGAATTATAATCCTGAATTTCAGAGCTTAGCCCTTTCAATTCCGCGATTATTCCAAAATATAATGTGTTAATTTTCATTTATACCGATTCTAATAATTCTTTATATTCTTGCGGGGTATTGATATTTCTCAACCTTTTAGCCGTCTCATTATCCGCATCTATCACATTGATGTTTAATGACTTTACTAACGAAGTGATTTTGAGTTCATCCTTATCGAAAGCATTATTCCAACTCGTAAATGTATTGGAACTGTATAATCCTATTAGCGGATGAATTTTATTATCAGACGAAAAAGCCACGGCTTCATACCCTCCTTTAAAATCCCACAATTTCCGAAACATATTTCCGGTAACCCTTGGTGTATCTACTGATACCACAAAAAGCCAATGTGTAGTTATATGAGGTAAAATGGACGTAATTCCGCCCATGGGACCTTTATTGCTTACGACATCCGTTACCACCATAGCATTGGTGTTTTGATAGTGTTCTTGATTATGGATTCCTACAGAAATAAATATCTGATTTGATATTTGTTGGGCCAATTTCAATACGTGGTTAAAAAAAGTGGATTCAGAAACCTCTAAACGGCCTTTATCTGTCCCCATGCGCTTGCTTTGACCTCCAGTAAGGATTATAACAGACACGTCTTGATATTTAGCCACAGCGGTCATTAAAATTCTAATTTATTGAATTCAACATCCATGAAATCTTGGCATTTCTTTTTTAAAGCTAAAAATGATTCAATGGATTGCAATCCTTTTGCGGTAACAATGGTTCCCCCGCCACTTTTGCCACCCGATTGGCGTTTTACCAAAGGTGATTTGGCTTGTTCATTCATTACGTCAATCATTTTCCACGCTTTACGATATGAAATCTCAAGGCTTCTAGCGGCAGCTGAAATAGAACCTGTTTCCGCGATGGTCATCAGGAGTTTAACCTTTCCATCACCTAAGAAAGTCCCCTCTTTGGTGGCAATCCAGAAACGTGATTTTATGAAATATTCTTCGCTCATACCGTTATGCACGCGAATATATAACGATGTCTGAAATAAGTAAGTGAGAATTATTACATAAAATTTTATACGTCTATTATTTAACCCAAGGGTTACTTGAAACTTGCTTATTGAGTCGCTCAATAACCATTTGTTGCTTCATTCCTAAATGCCACGTAGACTTCCCTAGCGGATTCCTATTTAGGGTGCTAGAATTCCCAATAGCAAAGTCAATTTCAAAGGAAGATATGTATTTCAATTTTTTACTACATTCCGGTTTGAACACCTCTTTAGAAAAATAGTCAGGATATAAATTAACCAAGTATTTATTCACCACAGACTTTTTTCGATTTATTGTAGCCGCAATAATTTCAGGATCTTTAGTCGCATAATAATCATCGTGATACCGTTTAAAGAAAGAAGCATTCTCCTCTAAAAACTTCACAAACGCGCCCTTTAAAACTGCCTTAGAGCCAATATTACTATCTACAGTCTGGTCGTATACATGCACCCCTAAATAAGCGCATATACGAATAAGTATTACATCATAAATCTGCAATTTTTTCGAAATCTGCTCAATTGTAAATTCCATTTTTTTAAAAGATTTGACCCGTTACTTAATGAACCGTAAGATTAGTAATGTTTTTAAAAACTAGTTGGTCAAACCTTTTAACTATTTAGGAAATTTGAGTTATTAACAATTCTAATATAGAAATGACACGTACAACACGAATTAAATCAGTCTGATTCTAAATAAAGATACTTTAACAACCAGCGGGTATGGTATTTAGTTTGAAGTAAGGGTTAATTTTCTTCTTTCTCTTCTTTCTCTTCTTTCTCTTGGTTCTCTTTTATTTTGGCTTTTAATGCCTTCATCTTTTCCGCTCTGGAGTCTTTGGCTCTACGTTCTTTATTCTTCTTTTGAGACATTAGCTTACTATGCTTCGACTTATTTTTCGTGTCTTTTTCTCTGTTTGATTTTGCCATTTTTAATCTGATATAAATATCGTGTATCGGATTTTTATTAATCCTCCACGAAACGCGTCAAATGTAATGGATAAAATACGCTTACCCTTAATTCCTATCTATAATTTGAAATTTAATCCCGGTTTCTACTGTATTGCTTTTTTTAAATTTTCCGCATGGTAAATCTTATACACTTATTGATTTCATTGGTCTTACCCTTCCATTTCACGGGTTAAAAAACGAGCAATACCCGACAGCAACCGTTTACAAACGACTAGTAAGCGCTTATCACCCGATTAAAGTTTGGAAGCTACTCCATCTTTGCATCGTCAAACAATTCCAGTATCAGCTGTAACGGAATACGACATGCATTAAATTCAATTATATATTATTAAAACAATTATTATGAGCACATTAAGAAACAAAGTACAGTTAATAGGACGTTTAGGTCAAAACCCAGAAATAGTAAATTTAGATGGCGGAAAGAAATTAGCCAAATTCTCTTTAGCCGTAAATGAGTCGTATAAAGACCAAAAAGGTAAAAAGGTAGAGAGCGTTCAGTGGCATAACGTTGTGGCTTGGGGTAACACGGCAACCATTATTGAAAAACACATCACCAAAGGACAAGAAATTGCCATTGAAGGAAAATTAAACAACAAAACCTACGATGATAAAAACGGTACAACGCATTATGTAACTGAAATCATAGCCAACGAAATTCAAATGTTTGGAAAGAAATCAGACTAAAAAAGAGGCATCCCTTTAGAATTAGCCATGAATGCACGAATAGGTGAAACCTTTTCAAATGAGTTTAGATAGAAGTAAA
The DNA here is from genome assembly GCA_964195485.1 of uncultured Desulfobacterales bacterium. Lineage (GTDB taxonomy): Bacteria > Bacteroidota > Bacteroidia > Flavobacteriales_G > Salibacteraceae > CAJXZP01. Next base: position 2,127 of record CAXMPG010000043.1, on the reverse strand, counting down.
ATTCATTCGTGCATTCGTGACTCTTTTTAAAAAAATTCCACGCAATTAAACTTCTTACTCTACCTCTAAATACTGTGGATTCACTCCTACCTCAAAAATCACAGAATCTTGAAAGTCGGAACTAAACTTTACAACGGAGCCAGGCTGCACGAAGTCTTTTGCATCAGTAAGGTAAACTTTATGCGTAGTGGAGTTTACTGCTAATCCATAAAAATTAGAACCTAACGAAGTAGAAACCATCTTTTCAATATCGGTATCGAACCTATACAAGTCTCCTTCTAAAAAGTACATGATATCTAATGTGGTATCCACAGCCAATTTGCTGGGGTTTCTTTTTACTGGGAATTCTTTAACCAACAACAAATTCATGGTTTGCAATTCCAATTTATACATTCCTGTATTTGCCAAAACCATTAGTTCATTAGCACTCCACCACTTGAAATCAACAATCTCTAATCCAGCTCCTAAACTTTGCGTTATAGCCTCTGACAAAATATCAAAAACATTAATTAAACTATCTTTTTTATTTAAAATCAGCACTTTATCATTCCATTTAACAATGTTTTCGTTCCAACCCTGACTTGGAATATCCCCTATAATCACTCCGGATTCTAAGTTAACTTCCCAAATTTTATTGGCGTATAAATCGGTAACCCAAGCCGTTAATGGATTCTCACTTACCACTATCATTTGTCTAGGAGAGGTAAATCCAGTAATGGTTTTTACGGATTTAAAATCAGCCCAGTCCACCACTTCAATTTTACCGGAGTTATTGACTATTATATATCCCAGACTATCATGAACCATTAAACTTTGCGGAACATCACCCAAAGGATAGCCATTAGCTTGTTTAAAGGCTTCGTTTGATACTTGCTCGATACTATTATCAATGACGGATACGGAGCCATTACCAAACATGAAATTACCTTCATTTAACACTACTACTCTTTGACTTCCGGCTATTGGAGTTTCATTATCATCCGTTTGCGGTCCAAAATCATCTGAGTTCTTGGTACAACTAGTCAACATAACACTAATAAAAACTACCGAAATTGAGGCACTATTACGTATTAATGACAGAATGAATCTATGCCAACTTAACCCCACTTTTATTTCTTTAAAAATCATATAATCAACTATTTACTATTCAGGTAATACCTAATGTTTAATTGATAATTTATTCCCGGCATAGCTCTGTACACCACCGACATATACTCTTTGTCTAAAATATTATTAATGTCAAATTGAAAATCAAGTCTGTGACCTTTTGCTAATTTCAAATGGTACCCCATGGCTAAATTTACTAAATCATAACTGGGTAAATAACTGGAGTTAGAAGTAGTTATATAGCGAATTCCCGTAAAGGTGTAATTGGTATTTACCCAAAGGTTTTTATACGCTACGCCTAATAGCCAATGCGCAGAATGCGCAGGCGTATAAATTAGCTGTTTATTCAAAGATTCATCTTCTACGCCTTTGTTTATTGCTTGAACAAACTGGTAAGAACCTTTAAAACTCACGTTGACTTCCCCAAGTTTACTTTGAAGTCCTAGACTTGTTTCCCCTCCACTATGTTCGACTGATTTTATGTTTTGTGCCTCCCAGTAGCCTTTATCACTCGGTTGCCAAAGAATCCAATTATCCACACTTCCATAAAACCCAGAAATATCGAAATCCCATTTTAGTTTCTTTTTTAGCAAGCCATCTACATGTAGATTCAGTTCTCCATTAATTGCTTTTTCAGGTAATAAATTAGCGTTTCCACCCGGATTCCAGTACAAATCATTTAACGTTGGGAAATGGACATTTTGCGCCACATTGGCGCCAATAACCAAATTCCTTTTTCCAGTAGGAAGAAAAGCAATACTAGCCATAGGTAATAACTCAAAATCACTCCTGTTTAGCGTAGGTTGAATAAAGGCTCCTACCTCCCATTTATTTGTCAAATGACCATTAAAACCAACTAATACCGAAGATTGCAACATATCTTGAACACCTGATAAACTTGGGTTTTGTGCCGTAGAATAATCTAGTAAAGCAGTCGTATTTAACGCCCAATTAGGACTCAGGTTGAGAGTATAATCCTCTCTTAATTGAAACTTTTGATTTATGGTCGTAGAATTAATA
>CAXMPG010000042.1:0-5175 GCA_964195485.1 uncultured Desulfobacterales bacterium | reverse complement strand
ATTATGCTGAGCTACTCTTATCTCCAAATTATTTGTAACACCAATATACAATGAATCATCCATACCTCTAAGGATATAAATATAGTATATATGATTAAATTTACTCAAGCAAAAAGCTAAAATTAGAATAATTTATTTGTCCATCCGAACACCAATACAAAGGCTCATACAAGAACATAATCTATTTATCCATTTAAACAAAACTAAAATTAGAGTGATTTATTTGTCAATCCGAGTGCCATAACAGAGTTATGGTGTATCGAGGATGCCGAATAAATCGTATGGCTCTGCATCAGTAACCACAACATCAACGAAGCTACCTACACTTACATAATTTTCCTCATCCATAGTTATCCAAACCTCATTGTCCACTTCCGGAGAATCGAATTCTGTTCTACCTACATAAAAACCAGACTCAATTCTGTCCACCAAAACTTTAAACGTTTGGCCAATTTTACCCATATTTATTTCATGAGAAATACCACTTTGTAACTCCATAATGGCATTCACTCTTTCTTGTTTCACCTCTTCAGGAACATCATCTTCTAATACATGAGCCGTAGTATTTTCTTCATGAGAATATGCAAAAATTCCAAGTCTGTCAAAACGAGTTTCTTTAACCCAATCATACATTTCTTGAAAGTCCTCTTCCGTCTCACCTGGAAAGCCAGCTATTAAAGTAGTCCGCATTGCAATACCAGGAACTTTTTCACGAATTTCATTAACGATAGCTACCGTTTTTTGTTTCGTAATCATTCTTTTCATACTCTTCAACATTTTTGCACTGATATGTTGCAAAGGCATGTCTAAATAATTACAAATATTGGAACGTTCTTTCATTACTTCCAAAACTTCGATTGGAAAAGCAGATGGGTATGCATAATGCAAGCGAATCCATTCTATCCCTTCCACATCACTCAAAGCGCGAAGTAAATCGGCCAATTGACGTTTATTGTTTAGATCAATCCCGTAATAGGTTAAATCTTGGGCAATTAGCAATAATTCTTTTGTGCCTTGAGCTGCCAATTTAGATGCCTGAACTACTAAATCAGCAATTGGAGTAGATACATTTAAACCTCTCATTATTGGAATAGCACAAAAAGAACAAACACGATCGCAACCCTCCGAGATTTTCAAATAAGCATAATGGATAGGAGTCGTTAAAAGACGCTCTCCAATAAGCTCCTTTTTATAATCTGCTTTTAAGGTTTTCAATAAACGAGGTAATTCTCTTGTTCCAAACCAAGCATCTACCTCAGGAATTTCTTTTACCAAATCATCCCGGTATCTCTCCGATAAACAACCCATAACAAAAACCTTTTCTACATCGCCATTTTTCTTGGCATCAACCCAGTCTAAAATCGTATCAATAGACTCTTTCTTAGCATCACCAATAAAACCGCATGTGTTAATCACAACGGTATCTGCTCCATACGCTTCCATTTCATGCTGGACTGCAATTTTAGAAGCCTTAAGCTGCCCCATTAATACTTCTGAATCAAAAATATTCTTGGCACACCCTAGGGTCACCACATTTATTGACGAAATTCTTTTTTTACCTGTCTTCATGGAAATAGTGAGAAATTGGAAGGTCGAAAATTGAAAGCTTAAAAACAAGCCTCAAAACCCCTTCCCCCTTTCTTCTTGGGGAACTATAAATATTAGCCTGCAAATTTACCATATATACTTAAACCACAAACATCGTAAGGATTGAAGAACAATAAGATTAAGTATAAAGTATATTATTAAAAACAACGAACATTAACTATGATAATGAATTCGCTGAGAGCCCAACTTGAACTCTCACAAAAGGGTTCGGACTATTCTCCAAACAAAGAGTCTACAAATTCTTTTTTATTAAAAACTTGTAAATCATCTATTCCCTCGCCCACTCCAATAAATTTTACTGGAATCTTAAACTGGTCTGAAACTCCAATCACCACACCACCTTTGGCAGTACCATCAAGCTTAGTAACAGCTAATGAAGATACTTCTGTAGCTTTTGTAAATTCTTTTGCTTGTTCAAATGCATTTTGCCCAGTACTCCCATCAATAACCAACATAACATCATGTGGTGCATCAGGGATAACCTTTTTCATTACATTCTTGATTTTAGAAAGCTCATTCATCAAGTTAATCTTATTATGAAGTCTTCCAGCTGTATCAATTATAACAACATCAACATTATTCGCAACCCCAGAAGATAAGGTGTCAAAAGCTACCGAAGCCGGATCAGCACCCATACCTTGCGAAACAACCGGCACTCCAGTACGTTCACCCCAAATTTTAATTTGATCTACTGCTGCAGCCCTAAAGGTATCTGCCGCACCAATCATTACGTTTAACCCTTTTTTCTTATATTGGTTAGCAAGCTTTCCAATAGTCGTAGTTTTTCCTACTCCATTTACACCCACCACCATAATTACATAAGGAACCGACATTTTCGGAATATCAAAATCAGTAGCGTTACCACTTTCACTTTCATCTAATAAGCTAGCTATCTCTTCTCTTAAAATATTATTTAATTCGGAGGTCCCAAGATATTTATCCTTTGCCACGCGAGCCTCAATTCTAGTAATCACCTTTAATGTGGTGTCTACCCCAACATCAGAAGTTACTAAAACCTCTTCTAGCTCATCAAGAACTTCATCATCTACCGAATCCTTACCAGCAACAGCACGCGACATTTTTGAAAGAAAACCATCTTTAGATTTTTCCAAACCCTTATCCAGTTTCTCTTTCTTATCTTTTGAAAAAATATTTAACCAAGCCATTCCCTAAAATTTTATTGAACCAATTATTTTGGTGAGAAATAATAACACTGCAAAGAAAACAAAGTAGGACATAGAATGCAATGAGATGAAAGAAAATTCATTAACCATTACGTTTCATTAATTAACCAGACATATAAAACCATGATAATATTCGGCAAACAAGTCTCTAAACGCTAACAAAGCTTTAACAAGCTAACTACCATCAACAAAAGAAACATAAGAATCGAAAATTAATTTATATCCAAACTAAGATCTACAGTCCTACAGAAGAACTTAATAAAAAAAAGTTGTGAAATAAAAAAAGCTCCCTTGAATGAACAAGAGAGCTTTATATTCCGATAAACGGAAAAATATTATTTAGAAATAAATTCGTTTACTTTATCAGTAGGAACTAATCTTTCTTCAAACATATAAGCACCTGTTTTAGCAGACCTTACTGTTTTAATAACTTTAGTAATACTCTTAGCACCACCTTTACCTAACGTTGCAACTGTTTTCTTAGCCATATCTTAAGTTTTAGCTTATTTAATCTCTTTATGAACAGTCATCTTCTTCATGATTGGATTAAATTTCTTTAATTCCAATCTGTCAGGAGTGTTCTTTCTATTTTTTGTTGAAATATAACGAGAAGTTCCTGGAAGACCAGTAGTTTTATGCTCAGTACATTCAAGAATCACTTGGATTCTATTTCCTCTTTTCTTAGCCATGATAAAATCTCCTTATTAAGCTTTATAAAAACCTTTTTTTGTTGCTTCTTTCAAACAAGCTGTAATACCTTTCTTATTGATGGTACGAATAGCAGAAGTAGAGACCTTTAAAGTCACCCATTTATCTTCTTCTGGGATAAAGAACTTCTTCAGTTGAAGGTTTGGTTTAAAAACTCTTTTTGTATGTGCTTTTGAATGGGAAACATTGTTTCCAGTCATTCTTTTCTTTCCTGTTATTTGACAAATATTAGCCATCGTTTCCTCTTGTTATAATTCACCCCTTTAATAAGGGGCTGCAAATATACTATTATTTTATTGAGTATTTCAACTCCTTTTTATTTTATTTTTTATCAATTTCATATCAATTGAATTCTGACTCCTAATTGCTGCTATTATCATACTATTAATGAGTATGTCAAGTATACCTCTTCACTAATCTAGATGAGACAAGATTAATTCAATTGCTTTTTTAGTAGTCTGACGTATTACCTCTTCTCGAGAACCATTGAAAAAGAATCTCTTTGCAGAACAAGCATCAGCTGAACTAATACCTATCCATACAGTACCCACAGGTTTGGTATCTGAACCTCCATTTGGGCCCGCAATACCAGTAGTTGAAATAGCATAATCCGATTTTAACCTCGTTCTAACTCCATCTGCCATTTGGATTGCGACAGCTTCACTAACTGCTCCGTATTTTTCAATGTCTAACGAATTAACACCCAGAATACTTTCCTTAACTGAATTAGAATAGGCTATAATAGAACCCATAAAATATTCTGAGCTACCAGAAATCAGCGTAATTTGATGTGCAATATTCCCACCAGTACAACTTTCAGCTATAGCTAGGGTAATTCCGTTAATTGTAAACAACTTTTGTAATTGCAAAACTTCCATATCCTACTTATAAGGAAAACTTTTTTACGACTGCTAAGCTATCTTACTCATAGAAACCTCACTCCCGCTAGCATTAGCGCCAGCAAAAACACCTTTTACAGCACTCACGATACGCTCTAAATCACTTTGACTTAAATTAGACCCTGACGGTAAACATAATCCTTGTTGGAACAAATCCTCCGCAACACGATTACCATAATACTCCGCATACCTAAACACGGGCTGCATATGCAAAGGCTTCCATAAAGGTCTTGACTCAATATTATCTGCGTCTAATGTTAAACGAATACGCTCGCGTGTAACACCATTAGATAATTCGGGGCAAACCGTAATCGCAGTTAACCAACGATTAGAAAAGTGTCCATCTGGTTCTTTTAAGAAGGTAACTCCAGGTAAATCATTCAATTGTTCAAAATAGTAATCATAATTGGCACGTCTTTGTTCCACACGTTTGTCTAATACCTTCATTTGACCGACTCCAATAGCCGCACAAATATTCGAGATTCTGTAATTGTAACCGATATGTGAATGCTGGTAATGAGGCGCATTATCCTTCGCCTGCGTAGCTAAAAAACGCGCTTGCGAAATACTATGCCAGTCATTACTTAATAATGCACCACCACCACTAGTGGTAATAATTTTATTACCATTAAAACTCATCACACCCATTCGCCCAAATGAGCCACATTTTTTTCCCAAATAAGTAGAACCTGCTGCTTCAGCAGCATCTTCAATAATTGGGACATCAAACTCCATTGAAATCTCTTCAAGCTCTGTCATTTTAGCTGGCATACCAT
>CAXMPG010000041.1:0-8084 GCA_964195485.1 uncultured Desulfobacterales bacterium | reverse complement strand
TGAGAGTGATAGGGATGAGTTAGTAACCGTAGAGGTGTTTGACTTAGCGGGTAACCTAGTGCAAAGAGTAGAGGGCCAGTTCACATATAGTGAAATAGTAATGGGTCAATACTTAGCATCAGGAGTTTATGTTGTAGTTGTACAACAAGGAGATTTCAGAACAGTGTTAAAAGCTGTGAAAAGAAACTAATTCCTAAAATAAATATTCTAAAAGATGAAAGCCAGTTCCGAAAGGAGCTGGCTTTTTTGTTGCTTATTAAAACACATAACTAGAAATGAAAACCGGGTTTGTATTCTAACGATTAAATCTAACCTACCTATTTATTTCAGATAAATAAGACATAAAAAAAGGCTATTGAAATTAATCAATAGCCTTTAAGTAATTTTATTTAGATGTTTATGAATTCCAAATCTTCCAGCTTTCCTCTGCTTGTAAATGAAGCATTTCTAATCCATTACTAATAGTACAACCTTGTGCTTCTGCTTTTTTAAGAAATTGCGTTTTTTCAGGGTTGTAAATTAAATCAAAAACAAAGTGTTTCTCCGTTAATAGGTCGTAAGGAATATCTGGAGCTTCAGTTATATTTGGAGCCATTCCAACTGGAGTGGTGTTAATAATGAGGTTATACTGCTCAAAAATACGTTTGGTTAAACCTTTATAGGTAAGATCACCAACTCTAGTATTTCTAGAAACAACTAAATAAGGAATTCCCATTACTTCTAAAGCGCCTTTAACAGCTGAGGCAGCTCCTCCAGTACCTAATACAATGGCAGCGGCTCTTTTATAACCCAACATGTCACGTAATGATTTTCTGAAAGCCAATAAATCAGTATTGTATCCCGTAAGTTTACCGTCAACTACTTTAATAGTATTTACGGCTTTAGCACGGGCAACAAAAGGATCTAACTCATCCATAAAACGCATTACACGTTTTTTGTAAGGAATGGTAATATTTACCCCATCTAGGTTATTGTCTTCAATAAGTTTTTTTAAATCATTTATATCTTCAAGATCAAATGCTTTATAATTCGCATCAATTCCTTCTTCTTTGAATTTATCATTGAAGTAAGTTGGCGAAAACGTATGTGACAATGGATGTCCTATTAAACCGTAATTTTTCATTTGTAAATTTTAACTTTTATTAAAATGCTCAAACGGAAGCGCAATATTTAATAATCCAATAAAGAACTATCGCAGATTGCTCGCTTTATGATTTTTTAGATGAAATTCTTTCGAGTACAAAAATAATAAGGAATCCTACAATAAACAGCCCTAAAGCGGCACCAATTTGAGGAGATTTATCCGTAAGTCCAATAAGTACATCATTTTGCGATAAAATGGCGTAATCAGCATTGGGTAAAACGTTCTTTTCTACCAAAGGAATTACTGATTCTTTAGCCTCGCCAGCGTGTTTTACAAAAACTTCTTCTACTTCTTTCCAAGGCCATACTTTATTTAGTGACCCAATCAAAAAACCGGTCAATAAGGCCAATGTTCTGTTTTCATATTTCTCAAACATCCATTTTAGGATTCTTGAAAAGCTTAGTAACCCTACAATTCCTCCAACGGCAAAAAGTCCAAGTTCTAAACCATTGGTTAAGATAATGGTAAAGTCCATTGCTTTAACTCCATCAATTAATGCGCTTACTTTTCCTAAAATTAAGTGGTAGGCACCCAAAAGAAGTAGAATAAAACTACCCGAAATACCCGGTAATATCATTGCTACAAATGCTAAAACACCCGATAGAAATAAATACCAATAGGTGTCTGGTCCTTGAGCAGGAGAAACTACAGTAACTCCAAAAGAGATAACCGCACCAATAATTAAAGCGGTCCAGTTACCTAAATTCCATTCTGAAATTCTATTACCAATTAACCATACCGATGCTACAATTAATCCAAAAAAGAAAGCCCAAACTAAAACAGGTTCATTATGAATGAGGTAATTAAATAGTTTAGCTAAGGAGAGTATACTAACGGCAATACCTGCTATTAAAGAGACTAAGAACTTTCCGTTAATGGCATCAAACGCGGCTTTTACGCCATCTTGTTTTAATGTTTTAAAAACAGTAAAGTTTAAGGATGTCAAGGTGTCAATTAACTCTTTGTAAATCCCTGCAATTAATGCAATGGTACCACCCGAAACCCCAGGAACCACATCGGCAGCGCCCATAGCCATTCCTTTTGCGGTAATAATAGCGTAATCTTTAATACTTCTCATTAGCGAATAATTTATAATAAAAAAGCTAGCAGGTGAAATACCCGCTAGCTATTAAATTGTTTGAAAAAATGAATTACATCATTTTTTCAGCCATCTCTTTAGGTAAAAAGTTAAAGAATGTATCTCCTCTTAATCCTAAACGTAAAGTCTCTAATGGAATAACCTCATGAGGTGCAATGTTACCTAAGTTCACATTTGCTCCAAATTGGTTAATAAACCATACTTGTTGTGATTTTTGTGGCGCTTCCCATAACACATTATCGTTGCCAATTTGCTCTGAAATATGGTTGATCATGCTTTGCTTTGCATTGCCATTTTCATCAAAAATACCAATGGTTCCACTTTCTCTTGCTTCGGCAATAACTTTCCAAGCCCCAGCTTCTAATTCTGTTTTCATTTTTCTAATCCAGTCTTCTTCGCTTAATAAATCAGCGTCTGTTTTAGAACCTACTTCAGATAATACAGTGACATCTTTTGACAAAATCTCAATGTAATTCAGTTTTTGTTCTTCTGGAATATGAATACAGCCATCAGATACCTCTGCATAATCAAGTTTTAATTCATCCAATAACCTACGGTAATCATCAAACATATCTCTCACAGCAAATGCCTCAAAAAGTGTTCCCCCTAGGTAGCACTTAATATTTGCTTCGCGATACATCGCTAATTTAACTTTTAAGTTTTTTGTAAGATATGATGTTCCAAAACCAAATTTGACAATATCCATTAAGTCTCCACATGATTCAATAAAGTATTCGGTTTGTCTATTACTCAAACCTTTGTCCATCATCATTGTGAGACCTTTCTCTCTCGGTTTTTCTGTCCTGTTAGGAAGAAAAGGTAATTCAAAGTTCATATTATTTATAATTTTCAATTAGATCCATAATTCCGTCAAAATTTCCCGCTTCTGGGAAAAAATTGAATAGTTGGCTTGATTGCTCAGGGTCTATTTCTAGGGCGAGGTATAATATCGATTCGGCTTCCATTTCATGTCCCATTTGGAGCATTAAAGCACTATATCTGTAATATAAAATGGCGTCTTCAGGAAATTTAGAGATTCCTTCTACCAAAACTTCTAAAGCATCTTGATTTTTTCCATTCGTAACTAAAGCTTCCGTATAATCTAGGTAAATACCAGAGTTGTCTAACTCGGAGTCGTACACTTTTTTGTAAATAACCTCCGCTTCTTCAAACGCTTCTAAATTCACCAATAAATCCGCATAAAAGTACTGATAGTACATGTTTTTTGGATTTAACTTGATGGCTTTCTCAATATATAAAAGACCTTCTTCAGAATTTCCTTTATTAGAGTAAGCAACGGCAAAACCTAACCATCCATCTGCATATTCTGGACTTTGGTCTACCGCCAATTGAAAGTACTCCAAAGCACTGTCGTTTTTTTCTAAAACCAAATAGCAATGACCTATAAAATTGTAAGTAACTGGATCATTGTAATTATCGGTTACAGAACTCTTATAGGCTTCAATTGCATCCGCAAATTTCTCCTCCTTCATAAACACGTTACCGAGGTTGAAGTACGCTTCTGAAAACTCTTCATTTATTAGCGTAGCGTATTCGTATGCATTTATTGCTTTGTCATGATCTTCAATAGTAAGGTACATATTACCTAAAGAAAACCATGCAAAATGCGAGTATGGATTAGCATCAATAAATTCTAAGATTATTTCTATTCCTTCCTGATACTTACTACTTAGCTCGCAACTTAAACTTAGTTCAAGAATGGCGTCTTCGTAATCAGGTGATTGAGCAAGAATTTCTTTGTATTCATTTATAGAGCCTTGGTAATCGCCCATTTCTTGGAACTCTTTTGCCAAGGCCATTTTAGCTTCAATACGATCTTCGTTTTCGGTGATGTTTATTAAACGATGTAAAATATCGATTGCCTTATCTTTTTGATCAGCCATACTATAAATAGAGGCTTTACTAAAATAATGCTCTGGATTTGAATCTTCGTATAAAGTGACCTCTTCAATAATTTCAATTGCTTTAGCTTGATCCTCAGAGTAAACTAAGGTTTCCGCTTCTTTCAAGAGAATGGAGGTAGAGCCAGGGTGTTGACCTTTAGCAAGATGAATAATATCTTTAACTATTTCTTGATTTTCATCAAAAAGATAAAAATCGATTAACTCTTCGAATTCTTCTACATCAAAGTAATACTGAGCCCCAACGGCACGCATTTCTTTAAATTTCTTTATTAGATGATTATTGTTTTCATCTTCAAAAGGCAGAAAATCAGGATGGTCTTCCATAAGCTTGCAAATGTACTGCTAATATCAAAAATAATAAAACAAATAAGAGTTTTAAGGGGGAACTTTTTGACTTGTTAACAACCGAATGAACATGGTGCTAAAACTTTATTTTTTTTGGCGAATATTAGGCGATTTAACCTCAGTATTGTAGTTATCTTTGCGCCCTAAAATTTAAAGAATGCCCCTGATAAAATCAATTTCTGGTATACGAGGAACAATTGGAGGTCGACCTGACGAAGGGTTAACCCCATTGGATATTGTAAAATTTACTTCTGCTTTTGGCTTTTGGCTATTAGAGAATTCATCGGTTAAAAAACCAAAACTTGTGGTTGGCAGAGATGCCAGAATCTCCGGTGAAATGGTGTCAAACTTGGTTTGCTCCACTTTACAAGGTTTAGGTATAGATGTGATAGACCTAGGGCTATCCACAACTCCTACCGTAGAAATGGCGGTTCCTCATTATAGTGCTATTGGTGGGATTATTATTACCGCTAGCCATAATCCTAAGGAATGGAATGCGTTAAAATTGTTAAACGCAAAAGGAGAGTTTATTAATGCGGAAGATGGGGCAGAGGTTTTAGACCTTGCTGACCGTGATGCGGTAACCTTTGCAGATGTAAATTCTTTAGGTTCGTTAGTAAAGGATGACAGTTTTGGTGATATTCATATCCAGCAGATTCTAGATTTACCTTTAGTAGATGTAGAAGCTATTAAGAAAAGTAATTTCAAAGTGGTTGTTGATGCAGTGAACTCTACTGGAGGAATCTTTGTACCACAATTGCTAAAAGCGTTAAATGTAGAAGTAAAAGAACTGTATTGTGAGCCAAACGGAAAGTTTCCGCATAATCCAGAACCGTTACCAGAAAATTTGACGGAATTGATTTCTACCATGAAGAGTGATAACTATGATTTAGGAATTGTAGTGGACCCAGATGTAGATCGTTTAGCTTTAGTAAGTGAAACGGGTGATGTTTATGGGGAAGAATATACGCTTGTAGCTGTGGCTGATTACGTTTTAAGTAAAACGAAAGGGGACACGGTTTCAAATATGTCTTCCACACGTGCTTTACGCGATGTAACTGAAAAGTTCGGTAACAAACACCATGCTTCAGCAGTTGGAGAAGTTAACGTTGTAAATCTTATGAAAGAGGTTGGAGCGGTAATTGGCGGAGAAGGTAATGGAGGCGTTATTTATCCGGAATTACATTACGGACGTGATTCTTTAGTTGGAATTGCGTTGTTCTTGAGTCATTTGGCTCAAAAAGGAGTGAAAGCTTCTGCGTTAAGAGCATCTTATCCTAACTATCATATTTCAAAAAACAAGATCCAATTAACACCAGATATCGATGTAGATAAAGTGTTGGCTTTGGTGGAAAAGAAATACAACAAGCAACCTATTAATACGGTTGATGGATTGAAAATTGAATTTGATAAAGAGTGGGTTCATTTGAGAAAATCTAATACCGAACCAATTATTAGAATTTATTCTGAAAGTAAGCACCAAACCACTGCGGAGATTTTAGCGGAGAAGTTAATCACCGACATGAAAGAAATTATTAGAGAAAATAGATAGCGATTTATGGGGCAAGTTTATGTAGATAATGCTGCCACAACTGCTCTTGATGATAGAGTGAAATCTGCCATGGTGGAAGCTATGGGGGCGTATGGAAATCCTTCGTCATTACATTCTTTAGGTCGTAAATCTAAGGCTATAATAGAGGCTTCTCGGTCCACTATTTCTACGTTATTTAATTGTCTGCCAGGTGAAATTACATTTACTTCTGGTGGTACCGAATCGGATAATTTAGCCATTTTGGGTACGGTTGAAACGGGTAATATTCAAACCCTAATTTCATCTGAGCTAGAACATCCAGCCATAATAGAAAGTATTTCAAAGGCCCAAAGATTATTTAACGTAAAGGTGCTTTGGGTAAATTTACTTTCTGATGGCGCTATTGACTTGGCTCATTTAGAAAGGCTTTTAGCCGAAAATAAAAACACCTTAGTGAGTTTAATGCATATCAATAATGAAATTGGTAATGTATTAGATATCGAAAAAGTGGGTAGTTTATGTCATTCTTATAATGCCATTTTCCATACAGATACAGTTCAAAGTGTAGGACATATCTCGCTTGACTTAAGTAACTTACCCGTAGATTTAATTTCTGTTTCTGCGCATAAAATTCATGGTCCAAAAGGTATTGGATTTCTATATCATAAGAAAGGTATTAAGATTACCGCTCAATTTAATGGCGGAAAACAAGAACGAGAAATAAGAGGTGGAACGGAGAATATTCTCGGCATTGTTGGATTAGTTAGAGCGCTTCAAATTAGCTTTGATGAATTTGATACTATCAATGCTCTTTTACAGGATTTAAAAAGCTATTTCATTGCAGAGATTTCTAGAGAATTTCCTCCAATAAGATTTAATGGAAAAAGTGGAGATTTAGATAATTCTTCGAATACCATTGTCAATGTGAATTTTCCAAGTCAAGAAAATAATGAGTTATTGTTGTTTCAGTTTGATTTAAACGGAATTTTGGTTTCTGGTGGTAGTGCATGTAGTTCTGGTAGTTTTACCGGTTCACATGTATTAAAAAAGTTAGGTGTTACAGGCGCTTCTGTCCGGTTCTCGTTTAGTAAATTCAATACTAAAGAGGAAATTGATAGGGTAGTAGAAGTGCTAAATAATATTATCCAGTAAAAAATAACTTTTGCGAACTAATCACGTAAATAGATACATACGAAATAATTAATACAGCTATGAAAAGAGGAATAATTGGAGGTTTAATTGTAATGCTTAGTGTTTTGGCAATTACATCGTGTACAAGTACGTTTACGATTATATCGGATTACGATAAAACGGCAAATTATGCGGGGTATAAAACCTATAGCTATTTGCCAGGTGCAGATTCTTTAATGGGACCTGGAGTGAGTAGACTCAAGTCATATATGGAAGAATATATGCACCTTCTTGGCTATGTGAAATCCGATAAACCTGATCTATTTATTTCAGTTAACGGTAAGGTGCAACAACGCGTTGGCACTACTACCACTGGTGGATATGGCGGGTACGGTTATGGTGGTGGTTATTATGGCGGTTATTCTGGTTGGGATTCGTACACTTCAACGTATGTAGATAATCAAACCACTGTTATAATTGGCTTAGTTGATGTTCAAAAGCATCAATTGGTTTGGCAAGCAGCAGCTACTGGTGAGTTTGACCAATATTCTTTGAAGGATAGTAAATTGCATAATATGATTGATGAAATTTTTGGACAGTTCCCGTATAAAGCGGGGTCTAGCGAAAAACGTCCATTACTTTATGGAAAATATTACAAGAAACCTACGGCTAAATAATCGTAAAAATTAATGGAAGAAAATGTAGCCAATAAAAATGGCTGCAATTATTCCGGCTAAATCGGCAAGTAACCCTGCTTGAACGGTATATCTTGTTTTTTTGATGTTAACCGCACCATAATAAACGGCTATGGTATAGAAAGTGGTTTCGGTAGAGCCTTGAAATATAGATGCCATTTTTGATACAAAGTGATCTGCGCCACCCATGTTTAAGTTTTTATAATGTTCAAAG
>CAXMPG010000040.1:0-2623 GCA_964195485.1 uncultured Desulfobacterales bacterium | reverse complement strand
GACATGATTAACAAAGTTGTAGCAAACGCACAAGAAGCTGTACAAGGTATAGAGAGTGGCATGACCATGATGTTTGGTGGTTTTGGCTTATGTGGAATCCCTGAAAATGCTATTCAAGCCGTTGTAGATTCAAAAGTCAATGACTTAGAATGTATTTCAAATAACGCTGGGGTAGATGATTTCGGATTGGGTTTTTTGTTACAAACCAAGCAAATTCGAAAAATGGTTGCTTCTTACGTTGGGGAGAACGATGAATTTGAACGTCAAATGTTAAGTGGAGAATTAGAGGTTGATTTAATTCCTCAAGGTTCTTTAGCAGAAAGATGTAGAGCTGGCGGAGCCGGTATTCCTGCATTTTTTACTCCTGCTGGTTATGGTACGGAAGTAGCCGAAGGAAAAGAAGTACGAGAATACAACGGGAAAATGCACATTTTAGAAACGGCACTTACCGCTGATTTTGCATTCGTAAAAGCGTGGAAAGGAGACGAAGCAGGAAACCTCATCTTTAAGGGAACCGCAAGAAACTTCAATCCAATGATGGCTATGGCCGGTAAAATCACCGTTGCTGAAGTAGAAGAATTAGTTCCTGCTGGAGAGTTAGACCCAAATGAAATTCATACTCCAGGCGTTTTTGTTCAACGTATTTTTCAAGGCGAAACTTTTGAAAAACGTATTGAGCAACGCACCGTTAGAACTAGAGAATAGTCGAAACGGCTATGAGTAAAATAGAACGAATAGCATTTATTACCCTTTCCTCTTTTATTTGGATTTATCTAGGGATTCGTTCTGTTTATGTACCTATGGTGCATGACGAAGTAGCAACATACTTCGCATATATTCAAAATGCTACTTTCATTCCTCCTTGGTCTTATTGGGATGCAAATAATCATTTATTAAATTCTGCTTTAGGTTCTGTATTTCATTCCTTATTTGGTAGTTCACCCTTTGTCATTCGTTTGGCTAGTTGGCTTTCTTTTTTGCCGTTAGTCTATTTTGTTTATGGAATTAGTAAGAATTTCAAATCTCATATTACAAAATGGGCATTCATTATTCCTTTATTAACTACCCCATTTTTTATTGAATTTTTCAGTCTAACACGTGGATATGGAATGTCTATGACTTGGTTTATTGGGGTCATTTACTGGAGCATTAAATACACGAAAACGCATAATCAAAAAGCCCTAATTTGGATAAGCCTTCTAGGATTACTCTCCGTTTTGTCTAGTTTATCTGTAATCATTTCGGTATTCATTATCTATGGATGGATATTTCTTCATCAAATTTTCATTCTTCAAAAACCCATTTCCAAAACATTCCTAAAATGGTTTAGCCTATTTATTTTCCCGCAAATTCCAATAATATATTACGTTTTTTTACTCAAAGAAAAGGGGCTACTATACCATGGCGGAAATGACTTTATTAAACATAGCCTAGCGCCATTTGCACGTTATTTCTTTAACAATTCAGACCTTTGGTGGGTAGTAATAATTCCCTTTAGTTTACTCGTTATTAGCAATCTTATTCCCCTTTTTAAAACGGGTTGGACCACCCTACTCGATGCTAAAAATCTTTTTTATTTTGTTCTGATTTTATCTTTGATTGCAGTATTTGTCCAAAAATTTTTGCTTGGCGTAAATTACCCAGAAGACAGAGCAGCTCTTTATTTCTTTCCGCTTTTAATTGGCGCTTGGGCAAGTATTCCTACGTTTAACATCCCATATCTAAAATCTATTTTAATGGTTACGGTATTATGGTTTCCTGCAGACTTTATAATGTCGATTAACACTACGCATACCAAATTATGGCCTCAGTTACATATCCCATATCGATTTACGGAAGAAGTAAATTCAGTCCAAAAAGACGGCTACCCTCCCACTGTCAGCACCTATTTTTTATCCGCCTTAATCTGGGACTTTAACCAGCTTAATAACGAAATTATCCATTCTACAGCTAATAGTATTGATTACCCGAATGAATGGGCAGATTTTGTAATGATTGATTCTATTCGATTAAAAGCTTTCGATACCACAAACTATATAAACGTAGATTTTGACCCTTTATCCGGAAACAACCTATTAAAACGGGCACAACCAAATATAGAAACGATTAAAAAAGACACGTTAATTAAAGACCTAAGCATTGAATCTACCTACACCAATATTTTGGAATTTGACGGAGCTAGTTGGGATCAAAAACCCATGGCATTATACTATGATTTAGAGGTGAATACTTCCAGTAAAAGCATGCATCTACTCATTATTAGTACCTTGTTTGATTCTGACGGCAAGGAGATTTTTAGTAATAAATGCAATTTAAATCAGGTATCTGAGAACTGGAAAACGCATAAAAACCAAAAGGTAAAACTATATCTCCCTCCCTTTCCTCAAAACGCAGGAAGATTTGTAACCTATGTTTTTAATCCAGAAAACGAATCACATAAATTCACGAAACTTAAATGTTCGCTGGCTGAAATTTCTCATCCTTAAAAGAGGTGCATTCACTAGAATTATTGTTAAATTTGAACCACTTCAAACAACACAGGTATGGCACTAGACAAAATTGGAATCGCTAAAAGAATCGCACAAGAACTTAGAGATAAATGGTACGTTAATTTAGGAATTGG
>CAXMPG010000039.1:0-11058 GCA_964195485.1 uncultured Desulfobacterales bacterium | reverse complement strand
AGCATCATCTAGCGTATTTGTTGTTGTAGCTAAAACCACATCCGTTGGTGAAAAATGTGTCAAAATCCTTTGGATGATAATTTCTAGAATACTTGCATCATTATAAAATGGCTTCACCACCTTACCTGGCATTCTTGTAGACCCCGTTCGTGCTTGTATAATTATTCCAATATTCATAAATCTTTCCACCTCATTTTAGGAGCTGCAAAGGTAACTCGATAAATTTACTTTTACTTAACTTTAAATACCAACCTTATTCGAAACAATTCAATTCCTGCATGATTCCTACTATTTACGTTTAATTACATTTGTGAAAAGGCAATATCGGCTTAAAAAATTCAATGTCAGGTAAAAAACTTTCAAAAAGCATTATTATTTATGGACTCAGCAACGGGATAAAATCCTTGGTGCCGTTTGTGATGATTCCTATCCTAACGAGTTACATTTCTCCGGAGGGAGTGGGTTTATTATCTTTACTAGAAACTTCTATTCTCTTTATTACCCCATTCATTTTACTAAACATAGAAGCTGGAGTTGGCGTAGAGTATTTTAATTTAAAAAAACCAGACCTAGCCCAATACTTGTCTAACGGGTTATTGATTTCGTTTGTATCATTCTGTATTATAAGCCTATTGTTTTTGTTTTTAGGCGGATGGATAAGCGAACTTCTTGGTGCTCCACAAAGCTTGGTATTGCTATTACCCATATTCGTTCTATTGAGGTTAGTCCCTACACTGGTTCTAGTCATCTTCCAAGCACAGCAAAAATCAGTAAGCTATCTATTCTTTAGTCTTTTTCAAACCATTTTTGATTTCGCGCTTTCAGCCTTATTTATCATGGTGTTAAGCCGTGGCTATATTGGCCGACTTGAAGGAATCTACCTTAGTTTTTTCATTACCACCTTAATGGGACTTATTGTTTTATACAAAATAGGATATTACAATTTCGACATCTCGAAAAAGGTTATTTCCAAAATTTTAAGGTTTGGAACACCTCTTATTCCTCATGCCATCGGAGGAACCATTATTGCCATGTCTGACCGCTATTTCATCGCTATATTTGAAGGAAATGCTGAAGTTGGATACTATACGGTTGCCTATCAAATTGGCGCGCTAATGCTCTTGTTTAGTCGCTCGGTTAACCAAGCTTGGAGTCCTATGCTATACTCCTTACTTACAAAAAAGGATTATGCATCAGTAGAGAAATTTACAGGTATTCTCTTCGTAGTTTTCCTTGTGGTAGGTGCGGGAATTTACCTTTTACAAGATTTCATTTTCGGACTATTTGTAGCCCCTTCATTTTTGCCTGCCAAACAATACATCACACTATTGCTACTTGGATTTGTTTTTCAATCCTTATACTTTTTGTTCACAAATTTCATCTTTTACAGCAAAAGAACAGGCGTTCTAGCTACCATTACTTTTTCGGGAGCGGTGTTGAATTTAGTTTTAAATTTCATTCTAATTAAAAGAATGGGGGTAATTGGCGTAGCTTATTCCACTGCAATTACATGGTTTCTATTTATGATTGCTACTTTTACAGTTACAAAATTCAAAATTTACAAGAGTGAGAAAAATTCTTAAATCAATTCTACGGTTTGTATTTACGATGTATGTCAAACGCACCGTGAAATCTCATGGCGAAATTGTACGTGCTAATTTTTTCACGCGTTTAACTCCTTATACGGTACTTGGAAACAACGTCCATTTTAATGGGTTGACCATTAGAGGAAATGGAAAAGTAATGATAGGAGATAACTTTCACTCTGGTAAAGAAATACTTATTGTTAACTCCTATCACAAATATGATGAAGGAAATGCCATACCCTACGACACTAAAGAAACCGTTCACAAAGATTTAGTCATTGAAGATAATGTGTGGATTGGTGACCGAGCCACCATTTTAGGAGGAGTTACTATTGGTGAAGGCGCTATAATTCAAGCCGGAGCTGTTGTAGTTTCAAATATTGAAAAGTATGGAATAGCTGGTGGAAATCCCGCAAAAGTTTTTAAGACCCGAAATGTTAAATCCTACCAGAAACTAAAGTCTGAAAAGAAATTTTGTTAATGATTGCATTCAAAGAAACATACCGTCAATTCTGTCAAAATTCAAAAAGGCCATTAATTTTTCAAACGCCTAAATGGTTAGATGCCGTTGCTGGTGAAGATAATTGGGATGTAGTATTAACTTTTAATGGCACCCTATTAAGCGGTGCTTTTCCTTTTGTTACGAATAGTAAACTAGGGTTAAAACAAATCACTCTTCCGTTCTTAACTCCATATCTAGGACCGATTGTAATTTACCCCGTAGATTTAAAACTAGACAATCAACTTTCTTTTAAACGTAAAGTAATTTCCAGTCTGGTCAGTCAGCTACCTAAAACGGACCGGTTTATTACTCAGACTGATTTTGAGTTTGATTATTGGCTTCCTTTTTACTGGAATGGTTGCCAGCAAACGACTAGATACACTTATTTAATTGACACGTCTCAGGAAGAAAAGGCCATTTTAAACGGATTTAAACCAAATATTAAAAAACACATTCGTAAATCGGAGGAGTTGTTTGAAGTTAAAGAGGCTTCCAGTATTGACGCCTTATTCTATCTTCATCAAGCGGATTTAAATACGAAAGGAATTGAACTTTTATTCTCTAAAGAGGAGTTCGAAAAACTAGATGCGGCTATTTCAGGTCAGCGAAAGATTATTCATGCATATGATAAAGTAGGAGAAGTCGTTTGTGCGTTTTACATCGTGTTTGACCATCAATATGCGCACTATTTAATTGGTGCCGTTAAAGATGACTTCAGAAACTCTGGAGTGATGAGTTTATTAATGTGGGAATCCATTAAGGAAGCGAAAAAAAGAAACCTAACCTTCAACTTTGAAGGAAGCATGAATAAGAATATTGAACGCTTTTTTGCTTCGTTTGGAGGACAGTTAACCCCGTTTATGAAGATTTCAAAAACAAGTAATAAATGGTTAAAGCAGTTTACCAGATTTAATCACTAGCATTAATCTTTCCACTTACGTATTCAATCATTTCTAAATAAACGACTTTCCACCCTTTCCAGTAATCCCACTCAGAAAGGGAATCGTTATGCCATAAGCTTACGAAGGTTCCGTTGTATTTTTCTACTTTATCAATGTACTCTTTGAAGTAATTAATAGCGGTTTCAGGTCCTTCTTTAAAGTAATATTTAACAGTTGCTTCCATTAAATAAAACGGATACACCTTAAGTGTGGTAGGCGCATCATAATCTAAATCGTAAAAATTGAACGGACTGCAAACCCCAGCTCTAAAGCCCATTTTAGACGCATACCCCATAGTATAGTCTTCTTTCACATCATTTTCAATAAGCTCTCGATACGATTGTGGTAAGTTCAATTTAATAAAATGAAATCTACTTTTAGTAATGGGTTGATGTACCAATTTTGCCAATCGCGCAATCTCATTCCTTAATTTCTCCGGCTTCTTGCATGAAGCGTAACTAGGATGCAAACCCACATCCGCATAATCATTTACCCCTTTAACCAAGGCTTGTAATTTTATACTAGACACGGGAATACTTTTATCATTCACATCATAATCACCTACGTGAAAAAAGAAAACGGATTTTAGGTTCCGCTTTTTATGTTGCTCTAGGATTAAGTCAAATGTATCGAAAGGATCTTTTGTAAGTCCTAGGTAGCACGTTACCTTACTAAACAGCTCAGAGAACCTTCCGGTAAAAACATCTCGAACCATAGAACCAATTGCTCTTATCGCCCCTTTTTCTTTGTACGCGTAGGCAAAGTCAACGTCAATGGTATTGATATAATCAAACTTAGGTTCATTAAAAACGAGCTTCGGGTATTTTTCACTTAAAACACTTTTTAAGTATTGTGCCCAAATGTTAACCACTGGCTCATTCAGAAACCCATTTTTAAAGGCTACACTATGCTCAGGATCAAAGCGATCATGTTTATCGCGTTTATGAGGTAGGTATTCTTCATATCTTGAAATCAAGAAAAAAGACGCGCTAAAAATATCAAAAGAGAACTCTTCATTTCCGTTACTAAACAAGGTAACGAAATCATCTTGCTTCCCAACTTTTAACTTTTGCTCAAAAATTCTTTTTTCAAAAAGTAATTTTTCTGGCGTAATCTTAAACCCAGCAACATCTTGGTTACTATAATTTATTACGAATTCTTTCGTGTAAACCTCATCCCTATTGGTAATGATTTCACACGCTACACCTAATAAATCACCAAAAATGTATTGGGTGATATACCTCAACCGAGGAGAATTGCTAGAACTATAAATGAATATTTTCAATCTTGTTTACCTTAATATGTCTGAATCAGCAAAGCTAAAATAATCTTCTTCACCAATGATTAAATGGTCAAGCACTTTTACATCCAGCAATTTCGCTCCCTCAATCATCTTACTCGTTAGTTTCTTGTCTGCTAAACTAGGCATAATTGCCCCCGATGGGTGGTTATGACTAAGAATAATCCCAGAAGCCAATTCATCAATCGCTTTTTTTAAAATTATTCTCACATCCGCTACGGTACCACTCACTCCTCCAGTACTTATTAAATGCTTAGACATTACACGGTTATTTTGATTCAATAACAAAATCCAAAACTCTTCTACAAATTTATCCGCCATAAGAGGATATAGAATAGTATAGGCGTCTTTACTTTGAGTCACCTTTAGCTTTTCAATGGGGATCTCGTCCTTTCGCCTTCTGCCAATTTCAAGGGCGGCAATAATAGATATGGCTTTAGCTTCACCAATACCTTTAAATTTCATTAAGTCGTTAACTGATTTTTTGGCAATTTCATTTAAGCTGTTACCGTATTTATTCAATATGACTTTAGCTAATTCAACGGCCGATTGTTCTCGGTTTCCGCTACCTATTAAAATAGCTATTAATTCTGCATCGGTTAAGGATGTTCTACCTTTTAGTACAAGTTTCTCTCTTGGTCGGTCATCTTCCGCCCAGGATTTAATGCTTAAGTTTGGGTTATACTCTTTCATTTAGCTAAAATACTAATAAAACAGGACAAGCAAAATCCAAAAAATTGGACATAAAAAAAACCTCAGCTTTAAGAAAGCCGAGGTTCTAAATATTGTTTAACCTAAAAATACTAAGCTAATCCGTTAACTAATAAAGTCAATGAAGATTTCAAGTTAGCTGCTTTGTTTTTATGGATAATGTTTCTTTTAACCAATTTATCAAGCATTGCAACAACCTTAGGAAGAGCTTCAGTAGCTTCTTTTTTATCAGTAGTTCCTCTTAACGCTTTAATCGCATTACGAGTAGTTTTGTGATAATATTTGTTACGTGCAGTTTTAATAACTGTTTGTCTGATTCTTTTTAAAGATGACTTATGATTTGCCATTATCTTATGTTATAAAGTTCTTTTTTCAATTTTCGAGTTGCAAATGTAAGTTATTAAACTTCTTTTCGCAACCATTATAAAAGTGAGAAACCTCAGTTATGAGGTTTCTCTCAGTGTTGTAGTCCGTAGGGGAATCGAACCCCTGTTACCAGGATGAAAACCTGGCGTCCTAACCCCTAGACGAACGGACCAAAATGTTTCCCTTTTGTAAGGGGCGACAAAGGTAATATTAATTTCTACTCTCCAAACAATTGAATGGAAAAAAAAGCAAGTTTTTTTACCCTTCTATTTAAGGCCCCCACGATTATTACTCATTTTAAAGCCTAATCGTTTAGAAGTCACCACTTTTTGATCATGAGACAGCTTTTGCATTTGTGCAACACTAACCAATTGACTTTTAGAAAACTCAGGAGTGTACAAATCAAAATCTAATGCATACTGAATAGAACTCTCTATTATATCAGTGAGTAACTCTTTCGTCACCATTTGAGTAGAAAAGTCCGTATACTTATACCCTAGCTCCTTTTTACCCTCTACAAACAGATGGCTTTCCTCATTTACAAAAATTCGAGAGACCAAAAAGCCTAAGTCATTTTGACGGTTATATTTAAATGAATCCGATAAAAAATTATAGACGTTAATGACCCCGCAATACGCCCGAGACTCTTTTTCTTTGATATAGGAGTGTTTATGAATAGGATTTGAATCTTCAAACGAAAACACGTTGCTATGCATCTGAAAAACTAATAAATCACCACCAAAACCAAGCGCAGCACCGTACTGCCCTTCATCTTTGTAGCTAACAAGAACTCTATTGTCTAACGAATCCAAATAGGCCTTATAGTCGATTGCAATTTCTTGTAAGACCTCTTTCACCAACTTAAAAGCCGCAATAGTTTCTTGATGAACATCCTGCTTTACGCAAGATTTCGTTTTAAACGCCTTAAATATCTCTTCTCTTTTCGACATCAATCTATTATTACCTAATATGCTTTTGCAAACAGCACTCTTTTAGTTGAAGGGTTTCCAGTAAAAATACATTTACCATCTTCTTCCACTGCATCTAAAGGAATACAACGAATGGTAGCCTTAGTTAATTCTTTAATCTTATCCTCTGTTTCTTTAGAGCCATCCCAATGCGCTTCAACGAATCCGCCTTTATCACCTGCAATAATTTCTTTGAACTCTTCCCACGTATCCGCTTTATGCGTGTTCTCTGTTCTAAATTTATCTGCTCTTAAAAACAAGTTCTCCTGAATCTTATCCATTAAACCAGCCACATAATCTACTACCTCATCTTGTTTAACCACTTCTTTGGTTAACGTATCACGTCTGGCTACTTCTAAGGTTCCGTTTTCAATATCACGCGCACCAATGGCTAATCTTACTGGAACACCTTTTAATTCGTATTCCGCAAATTTCCATCCTGGCTTATAGGTATCTCTATTATCAAATTTAACCGCTAAGCCTTTAGCTTCTAGTTCTTTCTTTATTTTATTGGCTACTACGCTTACTTCGGCTAACTGCTCCTCATTTCTGAAAATTGGAACAATAGCCACATGAATAGGCGCTAATTTTGGAGGTAATACCAATCCGAAATCATCCGAATGTGTCATTACTAAGGCACCCATCAATCGCGTAGAAACACCCCAAGATGTCGCCCAAACGTATTCTTGCGTTCCTTCTTTGGTCGCAAATTTTACATCAAAAGCTTTTGCGAAATTCTGACCTAGAAAGTGAGAAGTACCCGCTTGTAACGCTTTCCCATCTTGCATCATCGACTCAATACAATAAGTTTCTAATGCTCCTGCAAAACGTTCGCTTTCTGATTTCACACCTTTAACAACCGGCATTGCCATGTAATCATTTGCAAACTCACCGTATACGTGTAACATTAACTCTGCTTCTTTAATAGCCTCGTCTTTTGTGGCGTGAGCGGTATGCCCTTCTTGCCATAAAAACTCAGAGGTACGAAGAAACAAACGTGTTCTCATTTCCCAGCGCACCACATTAGCCCATTGGTTAATTAGAATAGGTAAATCACGGTAACTTTGAATCCATTTTTTATACGAGTTCCAAATTATGGTCTCAGAAGTAGGTCTAACAATTAACTCTTCTTCCAATTTGGCATCTGGGTCAACCTCCACACTTTTTCCATCTGCGCCCACTTTAAGTCGGTAATGGGTAACAACAGCACATTCTTTAGCAAAACCCTCTACATGGGCCGCTTCTTTACTCAAATACGACTTGGGTATGAATAACGGGAAATAGGCATTTTCATGACCTGTAGCTTTAAACATTTTATCTAATTGCGCCTGCATTTTTTCCCAAATTGCGTATCCGTAAGGCTTAATAACCATACTTCCACGTACATCTGAGTTTTCCGCTAAATCTGCTTTAACTACTAATTCGTTATACCACTTTGAATAATCTTCCGACCGTTTTGTGAAATTCTTTGCCATACTACTATGCTCTTTTTATAAGCACACAAAAATAACATCTATTCTTTCCCATCTCTCCCATGACCTCTAATTATTTGGGCATTTCCCCATTTTACTCGCTTCGTTTCTCTGCACTCACAAAATGCGGTCGCGCTTTCCGTACTCGCTTCCAAACAAACGGAGAGCTCAAACAATTACTCCTATCGCTAATGCAAATTTTAGTAGATTGAAATTGGTAATGAAAAATACTAAATCACCACATATTTTTCACGATGACCTTTGTCCTTCGTACGCATATTTCGCCCTTTCAAGGATTGATTCTTCCAGTACCTACCATTAATGGTTGAAAACACACTAATGGAGCGGTCTGCTAACGCCATAATTGAATCCACAGGTTTTGGCACTGAAAGGATGTACTACTAATCAAGCGGCTCCATTCTCCGGTAATACCCTTCTTCTCAAAAAAGTATTAAACAAAAAAATGCCCCTGATAAAATCAGGGGCATTTAACTTAAAAGTAAATTCTAATTACTTTAATACTTTTTGAAATTTCTCTATTTCCTCGTTAGCTAATTCTTGATCAACTAAGATTCTACCAGAGTGCTCATCAATAATAATTTTTTTACGTGCACCTACGTCCAAAATTCTTTGTGGTGGAATTTGAATGTAAGATCCACCCGCACTAGCACGGTCAATAGCTACGATAGCTAAACCATTACGAACTTTTCCTCTAATTCTTAAATAAGCTTTTAACAATCTTTTTTCAATGTTTGCTTCCGCATCCTTTGAAAGTTTTGCTAGTTTACCTTCTTCTTTTTCTGTTTCACCAACAATACCACCTAGCTCATCTCTCTTATGCTTAAGCTCAGTATTGTCGTCCACTAATTCTGTTTGTGCAACTTCAAGAACTTCTTCTTTACTTGCAATACGTGCTTTAGCTTCTTTAATTCTTTTTTCTGATAATTGAATTTCTAAACTTTGAAATTCCATCTCTTTGTTTAAAGAATCAAACTCACGGTTATTTCTAACATCGTTTTGTTGTTCTTTATACTTTAAAATAGCTGCTTCAGAGTCTTTAATCTGGATTCCTTTATCCGTAATAGTTTGCTCTAATTCTGCTTTTTCTTCTACCAATTTAGAAACTCTAGTTTCAAGACCAGCAATATCATCTTCTAAATCTTGAATCTGAATTGGAAGCTCTCCACGAATAGTTTGAATTTTATCGATTTCTGAATCGATTAACTGCAATCTGTAAAGTGATCTTAGTTTGTCTTCAACTGACATTAGTTTGGGATCTTTCAGTGCTTTTGCCATACTTTATAAATAATTAACCGGATTGGTATTTACTTCCGAAATTCGGATTGCAAATGTAGAAAATTTTTGCGTAAGAAAATCTACTAATAGCTCACTTGTATACTGTTCACTTTCATAATGGCCAATATCAGCAATAACTATTTGATTTTCAGCATCAAAAAACTCGTGGTATTTAAAATCTGATGTTAAAAAAATATCTGCACCACTACTTTTGGCCTCAGAAAGCAAAAAACTCCCTGATCCCCCGCAGATTGCAACGCTTTTTATGGTGTCTTTTACCACATCCGTATAACGCACCGAACCGGCTTTCATTTCTTGTTTAATTCGCTCCAAAAACGCCATGATTGGCATCGGTTCTTTTAATTCTCCAATAGCACCAAAACCGATTTCTTTATTGGTGTTTTCTAATCCAATAACATCGTAAGCCACTTCTTCATAAGGATGCGATTCTAATAATGCTGCTAATACAGCTCCTTTTTTATGAGATGGGAAAACGACTTCAATTTTTGTTTCGCGCTCTTGATGAACTTCATTCAGTTCACCTACATAAGGGCTAGCTCCTTCTAGCGCCATAAATGTACCACGTCCTTCTGAGCTATAACTACAGTTAGAGTAGTTTCCAATACTTCCCGCGCCAGCAGTAAATAATGCATCCAGTACGACCTTGCTTTTTTCTACCGGGCAAAATGCAACGAGTTTTTTCAATCCTGCTTTTTGCGGACTCAAAACCTTAACATTTTCTAGACCTAACTTCCTTGCAATGATCGAGTTTACTCCATTCGAAACGCTATCTAGATTAGTATGAATAGCATAAATGGCAATATCATTCTTAATAGCCTTAATCACAGTTCGTTCAACGTAATTACTCCCATTAAATCTTTTCAATCCTTTAAAAACGATTGGGTGATGCGCAATAATCAAATTAGCACCTAAAGAAATGGCTTCGTCAATAGTGTCTTCTACACTATCTAAACACACTACAATTCCAGTAATTTCCGTATCAAAATCACCTACAATCAAACCCGCATTATCATAGCTTTCTTGCAAAGAAGTAGGCGCAATACTTTCTAAATAACGGGTAATATCTTTAATCTTGGTCATACAAAACACTATTTACAGAATGAATTTCAAAATTAAAATAAGCAGAGCCAAAACCTAATCTTTAACCACTTTCCAAAGACCTGATTCTTGTTCCGTTTGAATTTGAATAAAATAAACCCCTCGCTCTCCGGTTATTTCAAATTCTATATAGTCTGTACTTTCATTTTTTATTGGAATGTCTATTATTTGACCCACGCTATTAAATACGTGAACCGTTATATTTTGATAGCTATTTCCTAAACTAATACTGATTTTACCCTGTGTTGGATTTGGATAAATTTTAAAGTCGGAACCAAAATTGGGTTCTGTTATTCCTACATCCGTTAAAGTGATACAACTAGAAGTATCGGTACAGCCATTAATAGTTATTTTAACCGCGTAACTTCCGCTTATCGTAGCGGTGTAACTGAAATTGGTTTCATTTGCTATTATAGAAAAACCTGATGAACAATCTAACCATTGGTAGGTTGCTCCTGATTGGTTTGCACTAATGGTATGTGTGTTTACTATTACGGATGTATCAATACTATTTATGGTCAGGTTTAATGTGATAATGCTATCGCAACCTGCGCTGTTTATTAGTGCATGTGTTGCAGTGCTGTTAGTGGAAGTGTATGTTATTCCATCTATCCACGTAAAGTTATTACAGGCTGTCTGGGTATCTGCTCCAGTAGTGGAATGATTTATTGTTAGATTTAATGTGATAATGCTATCACAACCTGCTGTGTTTGTTAGTGTATGTGTTGATGTGTTATTACTGGAAGCATATGTTATTCCATCAATCCATGTGTAACTATTACAAGCTGTTTGGTTGT
>CAXMPG010000038.1:0-23506 GCA_964195485.1 uncultured Desulfobacterales bacterium | reverse complement strand
GACAAATAAATTATTCTAATTTTAGCTTTTTGCTTGAGTAAATTTAATCATATATACTATATTTATATCCTTAGAGGTATGGATGATTCATTGTATATTGGTGTTACAAATAATTTGGAGATAAGAGTAGCTCAGCATAATGAAGGGAATGACCCGAAGGCTTTTACCCACAGTCGTAGACCACTGGTATTAGTTCATTCGGAATCTTTTGTAAGTATTTTAAAAGCGATAGACCGAGAGAAGCAATTGAAAAAATGGTCTCGTGTAAAAAAGGAAGCTTTAATAAATGGAGATTTTGAAAAACTAAAAGCAAAGAGCAAAAAGAATTTTAAAGAGTAAAAATGTTGGGAAAGACGCTCGTGTCATCCCGAGGTATTTTAGTAACCCAATGAATAAAAAAGAAGCTTTAATAAATGGTTACTTATAAAAACTAAAAGCAAAGAGTAAAAAGAATTTTAAGGAGTAAAAATGTTGAGAAAGATGCTTGTGTCATTCTGAGTGTTTTTTTAGTAACGCAGTGAATAAAAAAATGTATCGAAGAATGAGTAAGAGCAAAATATCATATGATGAGGCAGGAATGCTGTCTGAGTTAACGCGCTCTTATTTACGTGGAGAAAATTCTGTAAAAGAATTGTATGAATTTGAATCTACCTCTGAAAATGCTCTTGCAATAATAAAATTCAGGGAAAATAATACGCCTACTAATCGTGAGGTGTTAGTTAATGCGCTAAGTAAACAATATGAGAATTTTTCAATAGCCAAACAGGTGAAGAAAAATATTGCATCACTTATTAAGCAGAATACCTACACTGTTACTACAGGACATCAGTTAAACCTATTCACAGGTCCTTTATATTTTATTTATAAGATAATATCGGCTATAGAGGCTGCTAAGGGTTTAAATAAAAAGCATCCTTCGTACCATTTTGTTCCGGTTTATTGGATGGCCACAGAAGATCACGATTTTGAAGAAATTAATCATACGTATGTAAATGGAAAGAAAATCACCTGGGAATCTGACCAAACTGGTATGGTGGGTGAATTTTCTCTAGATGGAATTGAAAATGTTGTCTCTGAGTTAGAAAATGTTTTGGGTTCTTCTTTGGCTAAAGATGAAGTAGTCGATTTAATTAAAGCCGCTTATTTGAATCACGATAACCTTGCGGAAGCCACAAGGTATTTGGTCAATAGTTTGTTTGAAAACGAAGGACTTGTCATCGTGGATGGCAATAACTCGAAATTGAAGGCTCAATTTTCTACGGTGGTAAAAGATGAGCTTTTTCGACAAAGTTCATTTACCTTGGTTTCAGATACTATTTCCAAGTTTTCAGATAAATTTAAGGCGCAAGTAGCGCCAAGAGAAATCAATTTATTTTACGTAAAGGACGGAATCAGAGAGCGTATAATTCGTGATGAAGATGGTTTTTATGTTAATGAAACAGAGATTAGATTCTCTGAAAGTGAAATAAATACCGAGCTAAGTCAATTTCCAGAAAGGTTTAGTCCAAATGTTATCTTAAGGCCTGTTTACCAAGAAGTAATCTTACCTAACATCATGTACATTGGTGGAGGAGCTGAGGTGGCTTATTGGTTGGAATTAAAATCTACTTTTGATTACCATAAAGTATCTTATCCTTTAGTTCAAATTCGAAACTCGTTTTTAATATTGAATGAAGCATCCAGTAAACTAAAAATTGCGGATACCAAGTTTTGGTTTTATAAAGAGCATGAACAGGTAAGGAGTCTTCTGATAGATGATCATCCGTTTCAGGATCAATTAAATGAGCATAAAACAGAAATTGATATAAAAATAAAAGCTTTAATTACTGAATTAGAGGTTTTTGATCCAGAGCTAATTCGGTCATTGAAAAGTACAAAAGTCGGACTTCTTAAAGAATTAAAAAGGTTAGATACCAAGATAATGCGATCGGTAAAACGGAAAAGTGACGTCAAAATGAACCGTCTTAATACCGTTAGAAACTATACGCATCCAAATGGCGTTTTTCAAGAGCGTAGAGTTAATTTCATAGATTTATACGTGTCTCACGGAAGTAATTTTTTGAAAATTATTAAAGACAATACGGAACCTTTTACGAATGAGGTTTTTGTTTTGAAAGTTGGTTAAGGGTCCTTTGAAAACAGGTATCGTTTTTTATTCTTTTCTTTTTTGACGCAAAAAAGCATGTCTTAGAATGAGAGCGGTTAAAACTAGCAGATTAAAAATACAAGGACAAAAAACGCCTCCTTTTAATAGTTCGTTCCTCACGATTAATGATCGTTAAACAGTTTTGTCCTAAACTTGATTCCCTTACCCTTGTTTTAATCCTTTTTTCATTAAAGAACGAAGGCTTCGTAGCTCAAGTCATTTTTACTCTAAAAAGAAACAACCGTACGTAGAATGCTCAAGAATACCCTTTACAAAAGAAGTTTCTATATTGAAAGTTGAGTAGGTAAAGGTTCGTGTTACCCCTGCAAAAATGATTAACATTTTGTTGAAACCTTAAAATTAAAGCTAGTCTTTATCTCAGCTATTTTCGTGTAGATTTTTACATTTGCACATGCAAGAAAAAATCATCATTTTAGACTTCGGTTCGCAGTATACTCAACTAATAGCTAGACGTGTTAGAGAGCAAAATATTTATTGTGAGATTCACCCTTTTAATAAGATTCCGGAACTTGATTCAGGATTAAAAGGTGTAATTCTATCCGGAAGTCCATTTTCTGTGCGTGATGAGAATAATCCTATTCCAGATTTAGATAAATTCCCGAGTAATATTCCAATTTTAGGGGTGTGTTACGGAGCACAGTTTTTGGCTCAAGTAAATGGTGGGGATGTGTACCCTTCTGAAACAAGAGAGTATGGTCGTGCTAATTTATCTTTTGTTGATACAGATAATGTATTGATGAAAGGTGTTGGAACTGGTTCTCAGGTATGGATGTCGCATGGTGATACTATCAATGTTCCACCAAATGGCGCGCAAGTTATTTGTAGTACTGCAGACGTTAAGGTTGCAGGTTACCAATTTGATAATTCAAATATTTTCGGAATTCAATTTCATCCGGAAGTATATCATTCTAAAGATGGAGCGACACTTCTAGCCAACTTTTTGGTAACTGTTTGTGGTTGTGTTCAAGATTGGACACCAGATTCTTTCGTAGATACTACAGTTGCTGGATTAAAAGAGAAATTGGGTGATGATCGTGTTGTATTAGGGTTATCAGGTGGTGTTGATTCATCGGTAGCTGCTATGTTGCTTCACCGTGCAATCGGAAAAAACTTGTATTGCATATTTGTAAATAACGGCTTGCTTAGAAAAAATGAGTTTGACAGTGTTTTGGAGCAATACAAAGGTCTTGGTTTAAATGTTAAAGGGGTTGATGCTAGTACTAAGTTTTATACTGCTCTAGCTGATTTAAGTGATCCAGAGAAGAAACGTAAAGCCATTGGAAATGCTTTTATCGAAGTATTTGATGAAGAGTCGCATTTAATTGAAAATGTAACTTGGTTAGCGCAAGGAACCATTTATCCAGATGTTATTGAGTCGGTATCGGCTACTGGTGGTCCTTCAGCAACCATTAAATCGCACCATAATGTTGGCGGTTTACCTGATTACATGAAATTAAAAATTGTGGAACCTTTACGTAGTTTATTTAAGGATGAAGTAAGAAGAGTGGGTAAGGCAATGGGTTTAGCACCGGAGTTATTAGGTCGTCATCCATTTCCAGGACCAGGGTTAGCTATTCGTATTTTGGGTGATGTTACTGCAGAAAAAGTGAGATTATTACAAGACGTGGATGCTATTTTTATAAATAGTTTAAAAACAAGTGGCTTATACGATTCTGTTTGGCAAGCGGGCGTGATGCTTCTACCTGTTAAATCAGTTGGTGTAATGGGAGATGAGCGTACGTATGAGAATGCTGTTGCCCTGAGAGCTGTTGAATCTACCGATGGTATGACAGCCGATTGGGTTCATTTACCCTATGAGTTTTTAGCTAAGGTTTCTAATGATATTATAAATAAAGTTTCTGGAGTGAATAGAGTTGTTTATGATATTAGCTCTAAGCCACCTGCAACTATTGAATGGGAGTAATCCTTCGATACAATTCTCGCTACGCTTGAATCACTCAGGATGACAGGACACTCTTTCTGTAATTCTCGCTCGCTTGAATTACTTAGATTGACAGATAGTCTATTTGTTGTAAATTTTGATTCTCTTGAATTACTTGATGTGAAAGTTTAAAGTTTAATAGTGCAGAGATTTAGGAGTTTTGGGATTACTTTTCGTTAGTAATCGTTCGGTATGGTTTTCGTATACTCGATTACTTTAGAGTGAATTTATACTGGATGACGTCTAGTAAAAGGAATTAGTTAGATTTGATTAAAATTATTAGATGGAGGTGATTTTTCGCGTATTATTAGTTTTTGTGCTGTTTATTGGTTCTTTACAGGTGAGTTATTCGCAAGATACACCTAATACTAGGGTGGTAAATACAAAGGATGGAGAGTATATTATTCATACCGTTGAGGCAGGTCAAACACTCTATGCTATTTCCAAAATATATTCCGTAACCGTACCCGAAATTCAAGCAGTAAACCCTGAATTGGCTGATTTCGGAATTAGAATTGGACAAACTTTACGAATTCCAGTAAAGGAAATCAATAAAAAAGAAGCTAAAAAGGCAGAGGTTAAAATTTCTGGAGATACCATTTACCACGAGGTCTTGAAAAAGGAAACGGTTTATGCGTTGACCAAACGTTATGCTATTACCGAGGAGGAATTATTGCTTAATAATCCTTTATTAAAGGATGGATTAAAAATAGGAATGATTATTAAAATCCCTGCTGTTCCAGTAGCGGATACATCCAGTACGGAAATTGAATTTCAAATACCCGAGGAGGATTCATTAATTCTGCATGAGGTGGAGCCTAAAGAAACATTGTATTCTCTTTCAGAGAAATTTGGAATAAGCATTGACTCTATTCAAATGGTAAATGACGGGTTAAAAGAAGGTTTACAAGTTGGAACAACTATTAGAATCCCAGAAGAAAACCCGTTATTTAATTTAGGCGATTCTATTAATCTAGATTTTCTTGATTCGGGGATGGTTAAACCATTTTACCCAACAGATACGCTTAAAGTGGGGGTGTTCCTCCCTTTTAGTATTGATAAAAATATAGAACTTCAAGAATTGAATGAAAATGAAGACATTTATGTCCTGACTAAAATATCGATAGAATTTTTACGTGGCTTTGATATGGCAATGGATTCTTTAAAGATGTTAGGTTATAATGTTTCAGCGCGTTATTTTGATACTCAAAATGACACCAGTGAATGTAGCCGATTGTTAAAAGAAACCAATTTTGAGGGCTATAGATTATTTGTGGGTCCGTTGTACCAAGTGAATTTCAAATTGGTGGCTGAGAAAGCTAAAGAGCTTCATATCCCTATTGTGAGTCCAGTTAAGGTATCTTCTAGGTTGTTATTAGATAATAGGTTTGTAGTGAAATCACGCGCTTCATCTCCATCTCAAATTATTTATATGGCAAAATACCTAGGTACAAATTACCAAGATTCTAATTTGACCATATTTTCTGGTGGGACGGCTATTGATAAAAGGTATGCTGGGATATTTCAAAAGTATTTGAATAACACCATTAATGATTCGATTCCTATTCACAGAATCTGGCAGCCATCTGCAGGTAATTATAAATCCTATATAAAGAAAGGAGAGCATAATTATGTAACGATAATTAGTAGCGATGAAGCTTTTGTCTCGGCTAGTTTATCTGCGTTGTATGGAATGTTAGATGAAGATACTCAAATTTCTGTTTTTGGAATTGATAGCTGGCAAAGGTTTGGTAGTATTGATTTTGATTATTTGATGCATTTAAAAGTTACCTACCCTGTTCAACAATATATTAATTATCAAGATGAAGGGGTGAAAAGCTTTATATCTGATTATAGAGAGGCCTATTTTATTGACCCATCACGTCACGTATTTTCTTCTTTTGATATTGGAATGTACTTTGGTCAAGCGCTTTACGATTCCCATGGAAATTGGGAAAAATATATTTCTACTCACTCCAGAGAAGGGAAATCTTTACGATTTGACTTTGTGAAAATTGGGTTAGAAAGTGGTTTTGAAAATCAAGGCGGATATGTATTACAATTCGCAGATTACGAATTGCAATTGGTAGATTAAGCATTTATTATTTCTACGTTTTCATTGATTCTTATCAGGGGTAATGGCTCTTAATTGCCTTTTGGTTCATTAGGTATTGAAGTGATTGATTGAAAGATGATTTTCTTTTCTTTTTTACTTCCTCTGGTCGTGAGCTCACTCTCCCGAAACAAAATCGGGATTGGTTCGGTTTACGAAAAAAAGAAACAAAAAAGCATGCCTGATAGCAAAATGGTTAAAACTAGAAGAAATAAAATTCATGTACAAAAGACTTCTCCTGTTAAAAGTTTCGTTCCTTAACTTTTAACGAGCGTCAAACGGTTTTGTCCTAAAAATGAATTTGAATTCTTTGTTTTAATCCGAATTTAGCTAAAGGACTGTGGTTTAAATACTAACTATTAATCCTATTCAGATGTTTCGATACTGTTTAAGATATTGATTTTTTTTGTTGCCATTGGTAGATTAAGCATTTTTTATTTCTAGTTTTTCATTGTCGCTTTTCAGGTATAATAGCTCTAAATAAGTACTGGAAATGAAGGTGGATTTAATTCTTATGGTAAATTTGTGAGGATAAAAAAAACACTAGTATCAAATTATCTATTTGTTCACTAAATATTTAAACAAACAAACATTTTAAAGATGAAAAAATTATTGTATTTAATTCCAGGATTTTTATTTATGACCAGCTGTTCTGAAGCTCCTAAAGCAGAAACAGATGAAGCGGTAGAAACTCCTACTGAAGTTGTTGCGGAAGATACGGAAGTATTGGTGTACCCGTATTTTGCAGGCGCTGAATTTGATAAAAGTGTGGCGATTACGGAATCGGAAGTAGTGGAAGCTCTTAAAGGTTTTGATGGCACTCCTACCGAAATGGTATTCACTACCCAAATTACAGAAAACTGTCAGAAAAAAGGTTGTTGGATGAAGGTAGCTGCCGGTGAAGAAGATATTCGTGTTTCTTTTAAGGATTACGACTTTTTTGTTCCTTTAGATTCTGAAGGTCATAAAACTACTTTGAGTGGTACTTTATTTTATGATACCTTAACGGTAGATCAATTGAGACATTTTGCTATGGATGCAAATGCAACTCAAGATTCTTTAGACAAAATCATAGATCCAATTATTACGCTTTCTTACGAAGCTACGGGTGTTTATGTGGATTAATAAAATTGGGGTAATCGTTGGATTAATTTTCACGGTTACCTTTTTTTCGGCTTGTTC
This sequence comes from uncultured Desulfobacterales bacterium, assembly GCA_964195485.1. Classification (GTDB taxonomy): domain Bacteria; phylum Bacteroidota; class Bacteroidia; order Flavobacteriales_G; family Salibacteraceae; genus CAJXZP01. The sequence goes on along the minus strand of CAXMPG010000038.1, from coordinate 16,102 downwards.
CGAAAACGAAGTTGTTGCAGAACCTGAGTCTGTCGAGATAATAGCGAAGCCAATTAAGCAGAATGGTGTAATGTACGTTCCAAGTGAGCTAGCATTAATAATGCGCCAGATGTACGATAATATGGAACTGGTAAACGCACATCTGAAAGCGGATGAGGAAGTACCTGATTCTTTATTGCAAGGTTACGAGGATATGCTTACCGCTGAAGCGACTAATCCAGCTGAAATTGATGATCATTACTTTGGCTTTGCTACCGGTTGGTTAAGTGAGTTAAAAGTGATGAGAGAAACACCTACGCTAGAAAATTATAACAATGTTATGAATGCGTGTGTTGGTTGTCACCAATCATTTTGCCCAGGGCCCATTCCTAAGATTAAGAAATTAAAATTGGTACCATAAACCGTTTTGAGTTGTTGGTGTCGAGTTTATCTGTTTAGAGGTTTGATTTAATCAAAGCGTCTTACTGATGAATTAAGAAATACTTCAGTCCGTTGAAGATAATATTGACGCATTGATACTCTTTACAAAGTGCACGGCTTAGGAGAAGGCTAATGGTTAGCCAAGGCTGATAAAGGTGGAAGCTTTTAAGTGATAAACATGATGAAATTGGACATAAAAAAAGCTCGAACATTTGTTCGAGCTTTTTTTATACTTATATCTTAAAAAAAGAAATTACATTCTTTTTTCTTTAATTCTAGCTGATTTACCAGTTCTTTCTCTTAAGTAATAAATCTTAGATCTTCTAACTACACCTACTTTATTAACGATAATGCTATCAATAGCAGGAGAAGCCATAGGAAAAATTCTTTCAACACCAATACCGTTAGTAATTTTTCTAACTGTAAAAGTTCCAGTATGACCTTTACCAGTTCTTTTAAGACAAACGCCTTGGTAAGGTTGAACCCTTTCTTTACTACCCTCAATAATTCTGTAATTTACAGTAATTGTATCACCCGCTTTGAAGCTTGGAAGTTCCTTTATTTCTACGTTGCTTAATGCAGCTTGTTGTACTTTCGGATTCATTCTTTCTAATCTTAATAATTTCAACCCATAAATTTGGGGCTGCAATAATACGAAGTTTTTAATTAATATCCATTCTAGATGATGTTTTTTTTACAAAAAGTTCATCCTGTTTCATTATTGTGTTACCTAAAGATAATTCGGATTCAAACATTGCTATTGCAGCATCCAAGGTTTTCTTTCTTCTGTTTTTTCTACGGCTTGATCGTGTCTCCAATCATCAATAGCTTTCAAATTACCAGATGTAAGTATTTCAGGTACTTTCCATCCTCTAAAGTCGGCTGGTCTGGTATATACAGGAGGTGCCAATAAATCATCTTGAAAAGAGTCAGATAGTGCTGAAGCTCCATCACCTATAGCACCAGGAATTAATCGTATCAAGGCATCGCAAAATACGGCTGTAGCCAATTCACCACCTGATAACACATAATCACCAATAGAAACCTCATGGGTTACGTATTGATCTCTAATTCGTTGATCTATTCCTTTATAATGACCGTTAATTATAATTAGGTTTTCAAATGAAGAATAGTGATTCAAATGTTTTTGTTCTAACCTGTTACCATCAGGAGTCATATAAATGACGGCATCATATTTTTTTGTAGCCATTAGCTCATCCAGTAAAAGGGCTAATGGTTCTACTAACATCACCATTCCAGCACCACCACCAAATTGGTAATCGTCTACTTTTTTGTGCTTGCTTTGACTGTAATCTCTTGGGTTGTGGTAGGAAATGGAAACCATTTTATTCTCAATGGCACGCTTAACTATAGATTCCGAAAATGGACCTATAAACATTTCTGGAAAAAGCGTAACTATATCAATATGCATAGAGCCTTATTATTCTCCGCTTAATTGCTTGTAACGTTGAATGAACTTTTGATTTTTAGGGTCTAATTTTACGGCTAACGCAATAACATCAAAGGCCTCCCCATTTTTTCCTTTAGACTCTAGGTATTTTGAATAGTAAATGAAACTATCCACAAATGCGCGATTAGATTTTTCTTTACCGTCATAACCACCTGCTTCTGCAACGGCTCTAAAATAATCTAATGCATTATCTACAATAACCTGACCTTCGCGGTTCTTGGTATATAAAAAGACCGTCCCATTCATAAATTGTAACTCTTGGTTTTCAGGATCCAATTTTGCAGCTAACTTGTAGAAATAAGACGCTTTAGAATAATTGTCCATAGCTATAAAACTTTTACCTTGAATTAGCGAGTATTCAATTAAGTCGTAAATGAAGTCTTCATTATCATCAAAAATGTAGTCGAGGTCTTTGCTTTTTCGCTTGTCGTCTTTCTTTTTAAACTTCACCCCATATTTAATGGCGTCCTTAATGGTTTTTTCTTCCGGGTAAAACTCTTCTAATTCCGGGTCTTTAGTTAATTCAATTAAACACATAGATACCCATAAATACGGCTCGCTTTCGCTTTTGTATTTATCATTTTGGGTCATTTTTAGCGCTTTATTTAAGCAATCTTCAAAACGTCCCATTACGTATAAGTCAATGAGTTTTTCATTTGTTGAACCCGAAACTTGCGCAAACGAGTTAATAGAAAAGCTCATTAAAAGTAGAGTACTTACGAATGAGTATTTAAGAACTGAATAAATTTTCATGGTCAAAACAATTTAAAGTGCCACTTTTGGCGTGTTTTACTGGCAAAAATAGGTTTTGCGGTGAAACAATAAGTATTCCAAAAAAAAAAAATCAATGAAGTTGTCAATAGGTGAGCGGATTACCGTTAGTAGACAAGAGAAAGATACCATTATTATGATTGATGGTACCGTAGAAAGTTGGATGAATCACGCCCTTTTAGGATGGGTGCTAATGTGGACAGCCATTGGTTTATACGTGGCTTACTTTCTTTATTCCGGACAAGCAGAGGAGGGGCAAACGTTTTTCTTTTTAACTTATTTAATGTTTTGGTTATATTTTGAAGCAAAAGCACTTTATAGTTGGTTGTTTAGAGTAAAAGGCTTTGAATTAATCAAAATAACCTCAGATGCATGGTATATTAAACGGTCTGTTTTTTCGTACGGAAAGGTAATCAGGTACGTGAAAGAAAATGTGAAGGATTTAAGAAAGGTAGAAAATGATAGAAAATCGGTAACAGCCGCATTTAATAAATCTTTCTGGGTGGTTGGAAACGAACAATTAGTTTTTGACTATATTGGAAAGAATGTGGGCATTGGAATGCACTTAACCGAAAAGGATAGAAATGAACTTTTGGCTTATTTGCGAAAGGTGATGAAGAAGAAATAGCCTTTTGACACCCTTGACAAAAATGCCTGGCAAGCTCCGTAGAAGTCTGCGGAAGAGCTCAGGATGACTAGCGTTTCAGAAGAATATTGGTAAAAGACCAAAGAAAGGCGCGTTCACCCAGCGATTAGACCGGAGGAGTTCCTAACTCCTTGATTAACGTAAAAGATGTTGTCAATCCTACGCTAAAATTTCGTGGTAGTTTTTCAACACCAAAAATGGCTCTGGAATGCTGGCCTTTATCTCCCAAGACTTTTACAAACAAATTAGAAGCGCCATTAACAACGATAGGGGAGTCGTCCCAGTCTGTTCCCGATTGAAAGTAAGCGTCAATGTGATTTAATCCCAGTACATTGTCAAAACCAATTTTCTGTTCCACTTGAGCCAAAACGTTCAAAGCGCATAATTCCATCGCTTTATATCCATCTTCGGTGGAAAGTTCATTATCTAGTCGTCCTTGAAACTGGAACTCTTCATTAAGAATTGGAAATTGAATGGCCACATATGCTATATTTTCTCTCACGTTTACAGAAACATAGCTTCCTCCAGGTTTTGAAACTTTAGGTAATTTCAATCCGAGTCTGTTTAAATTTTCTATTGGATTCATTTTGTGTTTTCAGTTATTCTCATTCCATTTATTGCATATAGATTTTGTGGTCTCCAGTTATTAAGTGATCACAACTACTTTACCTTTTGCAAGATTAGCTTCCATGTATTCATGCGCCTTAGAAACATTATCAAGATTGAAAACTTTATCCACATTCAATTGAATAGTTCCTTTCTCTACTTCATTTATAAACTCCTGCAAAAGCTTTTTTGATAGGTTTTTGGACTCTCCCATATAAACAGTTAATTTTCCCAATGAAGGTATATCACCCATGGGTGAAAAACTATCCATGGTCCATTCGTTTCCTAAAATACCCGTCATGCAAACAGTCCCCTTAGTTGCAATGCACTTCAAAGAGTCTTTTAAGGTTTTCGTTCCAATGAGTTCTAAAACTTTGTTCACTCCTTCTGGAAATACTGCCTTAACTTGTTTAATAATAGCGCCTTCATCAATAACCACATAGTCCGCTCCGTTGTCTATTAGTGCTTGTTTCTTATGGATGTTTCTAGTGGAAGAGATTACAGTTAAACCTTTAGTTTTTGCTAATTGACATGCTAACATACCTATGGAAGAAGTCCCTCCTCTGATTAAAAGTGATTCTCCATTTTGTATTTCTAAGGCCTGATTAAGTGAACCCGAAACGGTTTGGAACATCTCGGGGATTGCGCCTAAAGTTTCCCAGGGCAATTGGCTGCTAAATGGAAATATAATCTCTAAAGGAACCAATACATATTCTGCGTAACCACCATTGTAAAAACGACCCATGCCACCCATTATTGCGGCTACTTGTTGTCCTTTTTTGAAAGTGTTAGAAGGGTCATCGTCAACTATTCCTACGCATTCAATTCCTTGTATTCTAGGGAAGTCTACTCCGGGCGAATCACCACGCCTTGTGAATAATTCTGATCTATTCAAACCAAATGCTTTTACCCGTATAAGTACCCATCCGGTTTTTACCTTAGGGATGGAGACCTCTTGAACTTGTATTACATCAGCATCACCTGCCTTTGTTGTTACTGCTGCTTTCATATTGCTATTTTGGTTGAATTATGTTTTGCTAAAAAAGGGACAATTGCCATTAAAACCAATTGTTTCTGGCATAATTTCTTAACTGATTTATACGTCTATTTGTAAGAAGTATTTAGCGCTTATTACCAGTTATGATTTCCTCAAATTAAAACCATTTCAGCCAAATATAATCTAACTTTTGATTGTTTGATGCTAAGGTGAAAACGCTTTGTTGAGATTCCATGAACTAACAACTAACCCGGTTAAATTGAAAAAGTTGGAATTATTTTTAGCGAATAAAGAAGATTATATGGGAGCCGCAGACATCCTCAATCATTTGGCGGAAGCAAGAAAACTAAGGAAGTAATCATATACTACTCGGAAGGAACTCAGTACAGCTATCGGGACGAATCCACACATCTTAATCTGGAGAATATTTGGTTAAATAAAAAAGGCCATCTAAATAGACAGCCTTTTTACTTCAGTACTCGGAATGGGAGTCGAACCCACACGTCTTTCGACACACGCCCCTCAAGCGTGCACGTCTACCAATTCCGCCACCCGAGTATTTGATGTAATATACCTCTTTAATCAAGGATGTCTATCATCCCGATAGCTATCGGGACCGCCACCCGAGTATATTTAGTTGGCAGGCTACAAATGTATAATTATTGGTTAGGTCGGGTGAATGACATTCTACATTTTTGATTTATATTTTTTTTGCCATTGGAATTACGTTATTCATCAGAAGGTATTTGTCTATTAAGTCTACCTTAGAGGAATATTTTATCTTTTGAAATTAATAAGGTAATTAACAAACATCCGAACTATGGCAGCAGCCGAATCAAAATTGTGGCATCTTGAACAAATCAATATTTTCAGAGATTTGGGCCCCGAAGATTTAGAAAGAGTTAATAAAATATCGGCAATGAAAACGCTCGAAAAAGGGAAGTTTATCTATTTCCCCGAAGAGCCTTCAAAAGTGGTGTTTTTATTAAAACGGGGTAGGGTTAAAATTGGAACCTACTCTGATGACGGAAAAGAGATTATTAAAGCTATTTTAGAACCAGGAGAAATTTTTGGGGAACTAGCTATTGCAGGTCAAGAGCAACGTCAAGATTTTGCTCAAGTACTGGATAACAACGTGAAAATTTGCGCTATTCATAAAGAAGAAATGATTAGGATGTTAGAGTCAATGCCGCGTTTAAGCCTAAAAATAACCAGCTTAATTGGATTAAGGCTTCAACGCATGGAACGAAGGTTTGAATCGTTAATTTTTAAAGATGCCCGAGAAAGAATTATCGATTTTGTAAAGGATTTGGTTTTAACGAAAGGTAAAAAAATTGGTTTTGAGTATGCGGTTAAACACAAATTAACGCATCAAGATATGGCTAATATGACGGCAACATCTAGGCAAACAGTAACTATTGTCTTAAATGATTTGCGAGATAATGGCGTATTGGATTTTGATAGAAGAAGTATCATCGTTCACGAAATGGACGATTTAAAATAAAATGAGTATTAAGATTAAAGATTCAAAAATGAAATACGTACTATTTATTGGAGAGGGATGTCATGATTGCCATATTGTACAAGGGTTTATCAAAGAAAATAATTTAGATGTAGAAATTATTGATGCTGATGAGGCGGGTGACCGTTTGTCGTTCGATATTTTTGTGCGTCCTGCATTGATGAGAGATGATACTTTGGTAGCCTACGGTTTAGATGTAATTGAACATCTACAGAAAAAGGTGATGGTTTAGGTATTTTATAAGTAGGGTATAATTGTTCCATTGAGTTTCTACTTACAGAATTCGGGTAAAGACACAAATAATAATAGGAATAATAATACCTGGAAATGTACCGGAGGCTTTAGCTTTGTTCGTACATTTAGGTTTTAAAGTATTTCTATGAACTTTCTGGCGCACTTCCATCTTTCAGGTAAAAATGAAGAAATTACGATTGGTAATTTCATGGGCGACTTTATTAGAGGGAGCAATATTGATGACCGCTCCGAATTAATTCAAAAGGGTATTCTATTGCATCGCTTTATTGATGAGTTTACTGATAGTCATCCATTGGTGAAAGAAGTAAATACTTTAATACAACCTTATTTTTCAAAATATGCCCCAGTAGTTTCTGATGTTTATTTCGATTATTTTTTAGCTTCTCATTTTCAAGATTATTCCGATATCTCTTTACGTGATTATACCAATGAGATTTACGATTTAATCGCACGTAATAAAGCCGTGTTAACCGAAAGGGCAAGTAGATTTTACGATTTTATGATTGTAAGAGATATTTTTTTCGAGTACGGAAATAAAGGGGGTATGAAACACGTTTTTAACGGACTTTCACAGCGAGCTAAGTTTGAATCTCATATGGAGCAAGGTGTTCCGGTGTTGATAAAGCACGAAGAAGAACTATATTCTCTGTTTAAGAGGTTTTATCCTGATTTACAAATGGCATCAGCCGCTTTTTTAGCTACTTTACTGGAAGACTAATTACCAAATCCTATCCATGAAATTAAAAATTCAAATTACATCTGACCAGTCTCAAACACTATATAATGAGGAATTGGATGAAACCTATCATTCCGTTCATGGAGCTTTAAGAGAAAGTCAACACGTATATATAAAATCGGGTTTAGAAGAATTTAAAGATAAAGAGGTGGTAAAGATTTTTGAGATGGGCTTTGGTACCGGATTGAATATTCTTCTGACTTGGATTTATTCGCAAGAACATCCGCAAAAAATAGAATTTAATACCATTGAGTTATTTCCTTTAGAACTGAATGTTTGGAGTGAATTGACCTATGCCAAAGGGATAGAGCAGCAGGAAATATTTACGAAATTACATGATGCCGATTGGGAGGTGGAATCTAAAATAGATGAAGGATTTACGCTTCTAAAAAATGAGATTTCCTTAAAAGATTACGCATCAGATAAATCGTTTGATTTAATTTATTTCGATGCTTTTGGGCCAGAAGTACAGCCAGAATTATGGGAGCTACCTATTTTTGAGAAACTATATAATATGCTTGATGATGGCGGAGTATTAGTCACCTATTCTGCCAAGGGGCAAGTTAGACGAGATATGCAAACCGCGGGGTTTACTGTAGAACGATTGGAAGGTCCTCCAGGAAAAAGAGAAATGTTGCGAGGTAGACGAGTTGGTTAAGAAGGGAGTCCAGAGTTAGATGACCGAACTTGGAATTGTATTGATTCGATATTAAGGTTTTTATTAGAAATGAGTAGAGAAATTATTTGGATGCGTATTGCTTTAGTTTTCTTACTAAGTCTGTTCTTTTTTACAGCTATTTCTCAAGTACATACAGATACTTTGACTACGCAGCAAACCAGGGAGTTGGAGCAAAAACTGAATGAGGAATTGAACAAATCTCCAAAAAAGACTTCCTTTCAAATTCTTCCAGTAATATATTATACCCCTGAAACAAATTGGGCATTTGGCGTCTTGGGTATTTACACGTTTAAATTTCATGCGAATGATTCTTTATTAAAGCCTTCGCAGATTGTTCCGTCTTTTGTGTATACCACAAATAAACAAATGTTGACTTCGGTACGATACGAGCTTAACGTAAATCAAAAGTGGTTGTTGAGAGGTAAATTAGGGTATTACATTTACCCTTATTTCTTTTCAGGTATTGGAAATGAACATGATGGAAATTATCAAGAGTGGTATGATGCTGAATATCCATTTTTTAATGTAGATATGTACCGAAAAGTGGCTAAAACTAATTTGTCGTTAGGCTTAAAGTACCATTACCAAAAAACTACGATTTCTTCTGCACCGGATAGTATTTTAAATACAAGTATTCCTGGAGTATATGGAAGCACTATGTCGGCATTAGGGGTAGGCGTCAACTATGATTCTAGAGATTATTTGCTTTCTCCCACCAATGGATGGTACGGGGATGTTTCCGTTTTATGGACGGATAAGAATTTTGGAAGTAGCTATCAGGATCCATACTTGAAGTTTGATTTTAGAAAATATATTCCAGTATTTAAAAAGAAGGATGTTATCGCGTTCCAAGTTTATTCTGAGATTCACTCTGGTGATGTACCCTTTAACATGATGGCCATGTTAGGAGGAAGTAGAAGAATGCGAGGCTACCAGCAAGGCGTTTTTAGAGACCGACAAATGATGGTTTATCAAGCAGAATATAGAAGTCGATTATTTTTCAGATACGTAGGATTTACCGTTTTTGGAAGCTACGGAGGAGTAGGAAATGATTTCACGGAAGTAAACAAGAATTACAGATATGCAGTGGGTGCTGGTCTTCGTTTAGCACCGATACCGGATAAGAGATATTACATCCGTTTAGATTACGGAGTGGGCCAAGAAACGCAAGGTTTTTACATTGAAATTGGCGAAGCTTTTTAATTTGGTTTTTTTAAGTCTATATCTCTGGTGCTAATAAAACCCCAAAGGTTTCTTATACAAATAGGATCACCGCGTTGCGGCTTTAGACCGAGCTAATATTGGGTTAATTTATACGCAGAATAATAGATACCTATTTCAGTTAAAGTCCACATGCATATTTATCGAGTTTGGCTCCATCTTAGCGATGCTGATTGTAATAAATGTAGCAAAATGGGTCTAGTATGAGAGGTGTGAACTATACACAGCGCTTAGTTTTTAGAATTAAAACACGCATTTTTAACTTAAATTTCATCAATTCAATATGCTGTTATTCAGTTAGTAGCGAGCGTTAATCAATTCCAGTACTGGAAACGAGTTCATATTCTATTCAATAACATATTTGGTTTATAATGTAAACTAGTTTACGTTTGCCTAGAATTAATGAAATAACAACACGTAGTATGGAATCAGCAAAAAGTTTAGAGATTATAGAAAGCATGTTTAATGAAAGTAGAAAGTCATTAACTAAAAATTCATTTCATTTTTTACTGTGGGGAAGTTTACTAATCCCAGCCGGAATTGGAGAGTTTTTACTTAGAGAAACCAATTATTTCTGGGCGGTTTGGCCCGTAGTTGGAGTTATAGGAGGAATTATTGCCATTATTTATGGATTCAAAGAAGGAAAAAAAGTAAACGTACAATCTGCTGGTGATAGAATAATGGGATTCACCTGGGGAGGATTTGGGTTCACTTTATTTTTCGCAATCGCTTACGCAGGAGTACATCATTTTCCACCACACGCATTAATCTTATTGACGGCAGGATTAGCCACATTTATTAGTGGAGGAATTTCAAAGTTTACACCTTTTGTTTGGGGCGGAGTGGTGTTAGGTTTAGGCGCAATTGTAGCCGGATTTATAGTCGCACCTGTTTATCAAAGCTTGGTGTTTTCAGCAGGTATATTATTAGGTTATGTTATTCCTGGGTTAATGTTAAGAAACGTAGAAAATGGCAAAGCTTAATTCAATATTGCACCAAGAGTTACGCCTTTCTATCATTAGTTTTTTAGCCAATGTAGAATGGGTAGACTTCAAGAAACTGGTTGAAGTTACGGAGGCTTCCAAAGGGAATTTGAGCGTTCAAATAACCAAGCTTCAAAAGGTGGGGTATTTAGAAGTACGTAAATCGTTTAAAGGAAACTATCCCCTTACAGAATGCTGTATTACGGAAGAAGGAAAAACCGCACTAGAGACCTATGTATCAGAGTTAAAAAAACTATTAAACCTTTAATTATGAGTAAACCCTTTGGACAATATTATTTACTAGAATTTTCTACTTAAGTATGGCTAAAAAAAAATCAATATTTATTAAGGCTCGCCAACTTTCCAGTTGTTTTACCGTCAATACTAGCATGAAGAGCATTCTTGTATATATTCTATTTATCGTTATTAGCATTCCTAGTATTGCACAAAACAAAGGATTAAATCACCATTCTCATTCTTATGAAAAGGCTTCAGAATTAGCACAAGAGGCATATAGATACGTAGTTAACGACTCTAGTTTTGATGTCGGCTTTTATCATCTTGATTTGGAAGTATCTATTGACTCGGCATATATTAAGGGTACAGTGAAATATGGTTTAACGGCTTCAGAAAATGGTTTGAATCATATTAAATTAGATTTAGACAGTACTTTTTCGGTAGACAGCGTGTGGGGAGCCGGGACTGGTTTTGTTTTTAGCAGTAATGTATTGACCGTTTATTTGGCTAATACCTATAATCAAGGAGATACTTTTTCATTGTTTGTATCTTACCAAGGTGTCCCCGTTTTAGCTGGAGGATATAAGGGTTTACGTTATGAAACACATGGTGGAAATGAGCCCGTTATAGCGACATTATCTACGCCTTATTTAGCACATACGTGGTGGCCTTGTAAAGATGGAATTAGCGATAAAGCCGACTCTGTATTTGTAGATATTACCATAAAGGATACCATTGTAAACACGATTCCAATGATGGCTGTTTCTAATGGACTACTTAAAAAGGTAGTTGATAATGGCACTACAAAAACCTTTAGCTGGGAACACCGCTACCCTATAGTTCCTTATTATGTAATGTTGGCCATTTCTAATTATCAGGTTATTAACCAAACATATAATGGTTCAGGATATGTAATGCCCTTAGAATATTATGTTTTTGATGCGGATGTAATAAACGCTCAAATTGGGGTGAGTAATATCCCTGCAGCTATCGATTTCTTTTCGGCTACTTTCGGAGAATACCCTTTTAAGGATGAGAAATACGGGATGACCCAACTTGGATATTATGGAGGGATTGAAAACCAAACAAACTCCATTGTAAACAGTATGTCAATTGGCAATTTTGATTGGCTTTTGGTGCATGAATTAGCGCACCAATGGTTTGCGGATAAAATTACCTGTAAATCATGGAATCATGGATGGCTAAACGAAGGTTTTTCGTCTTATGCAGAAGCTTTATATAAAGAAAGTTCGGATGGTGTTCCAGCCTACCATACTTACATGGCAGGGTTTGAGTTTACCAATGGTGGAACTCTTTATAGGTATGATGTTTCCAATCCATTTACTGTTTTTGACCCCATCATTTACGACAAAGGAGCCTATGTACTGCATATGTTGCGAGGGGTATTAGGTGATACAGTGTTTTTTAATGCAATTCATTCGTATAGCACAAACCCTAAATTTGAATATAAGTTTGCCACTACGCAAGACTTTCAGGAAACCTGTGAAGATATTAGTGGTAAAGATTTGGATTACTTTTTTAACCAGTGGATTTATGACGAATATTTCCCGATGTACCAGTATAATTTTAAAAATGATGCGAATAACACCTTCAAATTAGCCATTCATCAAAAGCAAAATATTCTGGGTCGTAGAGACGTGTTTGAAATGCCACTATCTGTTCGATTGGTTTTTGATGATGGTACGGATAGTTTAGTCACAGTTGTTAATGAATATATTCGCCAAGAGTATGAATTCTCAACCAGTAAAAATGTGGTTAGTGTATTTGTTGACCCGGATAATTGGGTGTTGAAAACGGTTAGTCAAAACCAAGCGATTAAAGTGGGAATAAATGAGTTTGAAAAAAATCCAATTTCTGTATTTCCAAATCCAAGTAATGGACATTTTAAAATTAACTTCTCTTCGAGTAGCTTGAATAAAGAAATAGAGGTTAAGGTTTTTGGTTTAAATGGGGATTTAAAACATCAAATAAATGGTAGTTTTGGACAAAGTTTAGATATGGATTTAACGCGTTTACCAGAAGGTGTTTACTTTTTAAAATGTATTCTGGACGATATTAAATTTACCAAACGAATCATTATTTTGAATAAATAATTACCGATACTTAGTGCGAAGCCCTTCCTTTGAATTAGAAATAAAATCCTAATTTATTATAGAAACGGTCTGAACCCAAATAGCGTAATTTTCATTAAATAGGTAAATTAATTTTTAGAAATTACTTGGTAGTTTATTTATTCATCGTAATATTGCAATGAAACAATGAATAAGCCATGGGAGTTACTAGATCAGATTTATTTACCGATAAGCAGAATGAAATTTCTGTCATTGCGAAGGCTTTAGCACATCCAGCAAGAGTGGCAATAATTGACCATTTAATTAAGTCGAATGCGTGCATAAACGGAGATTTGGTAGAAGAATTAGGTTTAGCTCAAGCGACTATAAGTCAGCACTTAAAAGAGCTTAAAAACATTGGTTTAATACAAGGTACTATTGAAGGTGTTTCGGTAAGTTATTGTATTAATCCTGTAAAATGGACGGAGATAAAGGACTTGTTTAATGGTTTGTTTGACCAATACGACACCGCAGATTCATGTGCGTGTTAAAAATAAATTGACACTATAAAAAATTAGAGTTATGAGATTATCAGATGTAAAAGCCGTATTACCTAGTATTAGTAAATTACGGTTTCAATTACCAGATGAAAGCTTTGTTCCAGACCATTTTCATGTAACGGAAGTGGGCGTTATTACCAAGAATTTTATTGATTGCGGAGGAACTATTAGAACTGAAAATAAAATCAATTTCCAATTATGGGAAGACGGTAAGGATTTAGATCATAAGTTAAAACCATCCAGATTATTGGATATCATTCAATTATCAGAAAAGGTTTTAGGTATAGAAGATGCCGAGATTGAAGTAGAATACCAAGAGATGACTATTGGTAAATACGAGCTTGAATTTGATGGCGCAAAATTTTTACTTCAAAACACCATGACCGATTGTTTAGCGAAAGACCAATGTGGTATTCCAGCTGAAAAGTCAAAGGTAGAGTTGGCTAGCATTGGTGGTGAAGAAGTAACCGCTTGCGTTCCTGGTAACGGTTGTTGCTAAATTTTTGTTACCCCTTGGACTTGTGCTGAGCTTGTCGAAGTAGAAGGGGGCTAGAGAGGTTGACAGCTGAAGTTTATATAAAGTAAAGACAGTTCCTACCGAAGCTGTTATTAAAATTACTCCGTAATTTCACTTGTAGAAGTGAACGGAGGATTTATTACAAGAAAAAAAATAGGCTAGGGAGGTTTATTAATCTTCCTAGTTTTTTATTGAGAAACTAGAAATTCATAAATGACATTAGATTCAAGTATCGAACATATACTGCAATTACCAATCGCTCAAGAACGAAGGGAAGTATTGCAAGTTCTGATTGATTACATTCAACGTAAAAAGGATGTAAAAGCACCTATCCGTTTAAATTTTATTTGTACGCATAATTCACGTAGAAGTCAGTTTTCACAATTGTGGGCGGCAGTGGCATCACATGCTTTTGCAATAGAAACCACGTGTTTATCGGGCGGAGTAGAAGTTACCGCATTTAACGAAAGAGCGGTAAACTCGCTCAAACGCATGGGCTTTGGTATTACTGCAGAAGAAGGGGAAAATCCAAAGCACGAAGTAGAATACGCTTTAAGAACCGATAAACTAGTTATGTTCTCTAAGTTGTTTAGTGATGAGGTTAACCAAGTAGAAAACTTTGCAGCCGTAATGACGTGTGACCATGCCGATGAAAACTGTCCGGTTATTCCTGGTACAGAACAAAGAATATCGGTTAATTATATTGATCCAAAAGCATTTGATAATAGCCCAGAAGAAGCAGGACGATACGATGAACGTTCGTTTCAAATTGCTTCAGAAATGTTTTACGTATTTTCAAAAATTCAATAAATGAGTACTCCAAAAAAATTAAATTTTCTAGATTCTAATTTAACACTATGGATATTCCTTGCCATGGGAATAGGTGTTGGCTTAGGGTATTTTATACCTTCGGTAGCCGATGGTATTAATAACATGAGTAGCGGAACGACTAATATTCCGTTAGCAATTGGCCTAATATTAATGATGTATCCACCATTGGCAAAAGTGAATTACGCCCTTTTACCAAAGGTTTTTATGGATGTCAAATTACTTTCGGTTTCATTAGTAATGAATTGGATTATTGGACCGGTGTTAATGTTTGCCTTGGCATTAATTTTTTTACAAGATTATCCAGAATACATGGTTGGGGTTATACTAATTGGTTTAGCTAGATGTATTGCAATGGTGTTGGTTTGGAATGATTTAGCCGATGGAAGTAGTGAGTACGGAGCTGCTTTAGTTGCACTGAATAGTATTTTTCAGGTATTTGCATACAGCTTTTATGCGTGGTTATTCATAACCATTCTACCTCCATACTTTGGGTTTGAAGGTGCTATTGTCGATATCTCTATCCTTACAATTGCTGAAAGTGTAGCCATTTATTTAGGTATTCCATTTTTACTAGGAATTCTTACCAGAGCGGTATTAGTTCCTATGAAAGGAGAAGAGTGGTATCGCACACAGTTTATTCCAAAAATTTCTCCAATCACATTAATTGCTTTGCTTTTTACCATCGTTTTAATGTTCTCGTTAAAAGGAGAACTGATTGTTGAAATCCCTATGGATGTGGTAAGAATAGCGATTCCATTATTGATTTATTTCTTCATAATGTTTATTGCTAGCTTCTTTATAAGTAGAATGTTAGGCGCAGATTATGCTAAAAATGCGTCTATTTCTTTTACCGCTACTGGAAACAACTTTGAACTAGCCATTGCGGTAGCAATCGCAGTTTTCGGATTGAATTCAGGAGAAGCGTTTGCCGGAGTAATTGGACCGTTGGTGGAAGTGCCAGCTTTGATTATTTTAGTGAGAGTTGCCTTTTGGTTGAAGAAGAAATACTATCCAGCTACGATTAATTAATAAGCTATCACATTATATTTATGATAGAGTAGACGGGTATTGTCATGATCTAAATCATTAGCCCAACCAATGTAGTATTTTGTAATTGGCGAAAGCATTAATGCGTTCAATGGCTTATGTTGAATACGCATTATTTCGTTGGGATATGTTTCTTCAATTTCCTCGTAATTAAAGTTGTGGTAGGAGCCAGGGTACAAGTCGACTCCTCCAAAAAGGTGTAAGAACTCATGGGCAACTACGGCCGGGTTTTTATTAGTGATGATAGAATACTCTACCTCTGGACCGTTTGAATAGGTGTGGTAAGAAGCAGAACGCGTGGTTTCATAATATCCATTTACGAAAAACATCAACGCTACATTATCTGTTTTGTATTGGTTTCTTAAACGAGCCACTAATCGTTCCAAGTTGGATACCTTGTTCTTAGTTTTTACTTTTTTTTCTTCGGTGTTTTTAACCCCTTTGGAAGCGTAAATGGCAATTTTATCCGCCCATTTATCTACGGTATGGTTCTTTTTTTTATCCGTTGAATGGAGTAAACCAAGGTCTAGA
>CAXMPG010000037.1:0-6581 GCA_964195485.1 uncultured Desulfobacterales bacterium | reverse complement strand
GTAAGTGTCCATCAATGTTGTGTTTTATATAGCGTATCACACAGTTTCTTTCTGGCCTATCCGTAATTCCAATCACCTTGATATTAGGAAACGCATTGATTATTAATTCTACATCACACTCCACAATTAAAGGTGATGCATAATTAATAAATAAAATATCAGGACTTAAGTTTACCAAATTCGGAATGAGCTCTCCACTGTTTTCAGCTTCGCCAATTACACGAGCACCAGATACCGAGTTGATCACCGACTTCAAACCCTCTCGTATCAAAACACTGCTATCTGCAATAAAAACTTTCATCAATTAACTCCTTATTTAGAACAATTCTTAATAAGGCAAATGTAATTAATTTAGAAGCATCTAAAAACAAAAAATGAATGATTAATATCAGGTTTGAATCCCGAAATTTAATTGTGTAAATTGCAGGCTTAAATTGAAATATGATGTTGAAACGACTTTCTTTATTTATTGCCGTTATTGGTCTGCTAGGATATTCATCTTGTACAAAAGAACAAACTGGCGTACCACCTGTTCAAATAGACAACTATATAAAGTTTAAAGCTAACCAAACTCAGGTAGATGCCGAATTTAAGGTCATTCTGAATGATGAAGTTTTTAATGGTTATTTTAAGGCCTCCAGAGGGCTAGAAATGATGCGATTAGTTACTAATGGAAGTCCGCAAGGAATTTACTTCAAGATTCTAAAAATAGATTTAGAAAATGCCGTTTACCCTTTAACTATAAAATACAGTTTATTGCCAGATGTACCTTCCTTACGCGTAAC
This sequence comes from uncultured Desulfobacterales bacterium, assembly GCA_964195485.1. GTDB lineage: Bacteria > Bacteroidota > Bacteroidia > Flavobacteriales_G > Salibacteraceae > CAJXZP01. The sequence goes on along the minus strand of CAXMPG010000037.1, from coordinate 5,796 downwards.
CTACACTACGGATGCCAATATGCTTTTTGGATCTAACACGAATAACCCGGATGATTTTTCATTAACCATTTTGAGTTACGAAAGCAAGGTCATCAATTGTACCTTTTCGGGTACCTTGTATAGTGGTATTAGTTCTGACCCAATGGTTGAAATTACTGAAGGTACGGTCAACCTCGAAATTGTGGAATTTGATTAGCGGTATAAAATATTCCTATTAACCTTTAACAAAAGAATATATCTTTTAAAGTTAGGCGGTTTCATTTAACACTTAACTTTGGCTCCTCACAAACGGAGTGGCTATAGTGCTGCTCGCTACCAGTAAAAAGATGAAACAGAACGAAACAATAAGTGATAATTTGATGGATGAAATGGGAGATTCTCATGCTTCTTCATCCGCACAAACACCTCTTCGTAAAGATGCCTTTGATCTTACTTCCAACGAGAAGAAAAAAATCATTGAAGGTCACTTTCATGAAATCATGCAAACCCTTGGGCTAAACATGGAAGATGATAGTTTAAAAGGTACTCCTCACCGAGTTTCAAAAATGTTTGTCAATGAAATTTTCAGAGGTTTAGACCCTGAAAACAAGCCAAAACTTTCTACATTTAGTAATAAGTACAACTACAATAAAATGTTAGTTGAAAAGCACATTTCTGTGAATTCAACTTGTGAGCATCATTTCTTACCAATTGTTGGTAAAGCTCACGTTGCTTATATATCTTCTGGAAATGTAATTGGACTATCCAAAATTAATAGAATTGTAGATTATTATTCTCGTAGACCACAAGTACAAGAGCGTTTAACTATTCAAATTATGGAAGAGTTAAAGAATGCACTCGAAACCGATTCTGTGGCAGTTGTTATTGAAGCACAACACCTGTGTGTAACCAGTAGAGGTATTACAGACAGAACCAGTACAACAGTTACCGTGGAATATAGTGGTAAGTTTTGTGAAGAATCTACAAAGGCAGAATTTTTAAAATATATCAGTAATGGCAACAAGTAATCAAGACTTTCATTTTGAAGATTTAATCATCAAAACATTAAGAGAACGTAAAGATTTAATTGGTACCGATGATGGTACCGATGCCTTGGTTAAATTTCTTGTAGAGATTAGAGAAAGTGCTCGTAAGAATGAAAATTACGTGGCGTATGAGCATATTACAGAAGCTTTTGAAAACGACCTAGGAATTCATCTTAAAGAAGAAACTAGAATTATTGCGGTAAAGAAATAAGTCGTGCAATTACCATATTTAATATATACTCGATATTAATTTTGAACAAGAATTAATTAGAGTATATATTTACCACCGAATCTAAATATTCATATAGATTCATTTTATCCATTTTGAATTTCACAAATGACATTTTCTAAAGTATTTATTCTTGCTGCTATTTCTATACTACTTTTTTCTTGTACAGAAAACAACCCCAATGAATTATCAAAAATTGAAGCTACTATAAAGGGCCGTGCTAGTTATGAATTAGAACGATTACAAGACCCTGCAACAGGTAAGATACCAGAGAATATTCGATTAAAAGAATTGGCATTTGCTTCTACCTTGCCAAAAACATTAACTAAAAACGCTAGAACTAGTGCCCAGGTTTTTGAACCAATTGGACCAAGAAATGTGGGTGGTAGAACAAGAGCCATCTCATTTGACATAGACAATCCTAATACGGTACTTGCAGGAGGCGTATCAGGTGGGATGTGGAGAAGTACCGATCTAGGCCAAACGTGGAATAGAGTTACCAATTTTGAAGATCAATCTGCTGTTTCATGTATTATCCAAGATCAACGTCCGGGTAAGTCTAATATTTACTATTATGGTTCAGGAGAGGCAGATGGAAACTCTGCAAGTAAAAGCTTCTCAGCCTATTATTATGGAAGCGGAATGTATAAATCAGAAGATCATGGCGCTACGTGGACGCATGTTGCTTCTACCGCCTCTCTCGTTCAAAAAAGAGATGATTGGAGTTACATTTTCAACATTGCATTAGATAAATCTAGAACAGATAAAGATATAGTATACGCTGCAACTTCTAAAGGGATTAGAAGAAGTGAAAATGGCGGAACAACTTGGACGTTAGTATTAGGTGGGAGTTTAAATGCTAATTACACCAATATCGTAACCACATCAACCGGTATTTGTTATGCCCAAATTAGTTCTAACGGATCACAACCTGGCTTTTGGAGATCTACCGATGGTATTTCTTGGGTAAGTATTTCACCAAATGATTTACCTGGTAACCATGACCGTACTTTAATGGCCATTGCACCAAGTAATGAAAATAGCGTGTATTATTACTCTGTAACAACTGGATCAGGCTTGTCAGATGTGTCATTCTGGAAATACCAATATCAAAGTGGTGATGGTAGCGGAAGCGGTGGTTCTTGGAATAACCGTAGTAGCAAACTACCTCCCTCAAAAGGATATACATTGAATGTATTTGACGGGTATTGCATGAGTTTAGCTGTAAAACCAGATAATGAAAATATTATTTTCTTAGGTGGAACTAACCTATTTAATTCTGTTGATGGATTTAATAGTAACAACGCCATCCGACAAATTGGTGGATATGATGCTGATGGGTATTCTAATTTCAACTTTTACCGTGACAACCAACATCCTGATCAACAAAGCTTAGCATTTAGACCTCAAAATCCGGATCATTTATTGGCGGGTACAGATGGAGGTTTGCATTATACTACTGGCCCAATTGCAACTAAAGTAATTTGGCAAAGTTTTAACAAAGGATATCAAACTACCCAGTTTTACGGGATTGGTATTGATCATCAATTAGAAACCGAAGTAGTTGTTTCCGGGTACCAAGATAACGGTAGTTGGTGGACAAATGCCGCAGATACAAATACCGATTGGATATTCACCATGGGTGGTGATGGTGCCTATTGTGCGAAAGAAAACGCAACAAACAACTATTACTTCTCTTATCAGAATGGGGCCATTAGAAGGGTAAAAGTAAACGCTACCGGAACGGCTTATTCTAATGCCTCTGCTACTCCACCAAATTTATCAGGTGGGTATTTATTTGTTCATCCATTTACATTGGATCCTACAGATAATAACAAAATGTATTTACCTAACTCTGACGACCTTTGGAGGAACAGTAATCTAGCAGGTATTGATAATGGCCAATATAACTGGACAAATATTGGTTCTGTTTCTGGTAATATAATAACTGCCGTAGAAGCATCTATCAGCTCACCTGGTACTGTTTTCGTAGGAACGAGGAGTCGTGACATTTTTAGAATTGTAGATAATGGTTCTGCTACAGCGTTAGTAACAAATATTTCATCTGGAATCTCATCCGGTTCATACACCTCAAATATTGCGGTTTCACCAGATGATGCCGATAAAGTTATTGCCATTTATTCTAACTACAACGTTATTAGCATTTGGTATACGGAAGATGGCGGAACTAACTGGAGTAATATAGAAGGTAACCTTAAAGGAGATTCTGACCCAGGGGTGCCACCTAATTTATCATACATTGGTAACGGACCCTCTTTTAGATGGGCTAAGTTTATTAAAACCGATTTAGGTACCTCTTTATTAGTAGGAACATCAATTGGTCTTTTTGCTACCAACAACCTTGATGGAGAGAATACTGTTTGGGTTCAACAAGCATCTGACGTAATTGGAAACACTGTAATTGAACAAATTGATTACCGACAAAGTGATGGCTTTTGCGTAATCGGCACACACGGAATGGGTGCATTTAAAACTTACTTTGAAAACAACTGGGACATCACTTCTGTAGAGAATGCTGAAACCAATAGTTTACAACTAAATTGGTATCCAAACCCAATGGTAAATGAACTAAATGTATCGTTTGTTTTACCGCAAGAAGAACAAGTTCAAGTAGATTTACTAAACGTTAACGGACAGGTAATTCAAAGCCAGTACATAAACGCAACTGCTGGAAACAACGTACATAGCATTAACGCTTCAGGCATGGCTAGCGGAACGTATTTCGCTACGATTAGAACAAAGTCGGGTAGCTTTACAAAGGCGATTATAAAAGAGTAAAACACCTAATAGGTAAAATTAAAGCACGGGTAACTCCGTGCTTTTTTATGCCCATTTTTTTGGTAACCAAATTGATTTGTTCGTAACACACGCATTAGAAACGTAGAGTTACGCGCAAGAAGTATGACGCATTATATACTACTCATGGTTAAGTGCTAGCCCTTCCTATACTCATTTTGAACGAAGAGAAATACTTGGACACCGATTACACCCAAAACAGAAACCGCCAAAATTTTAAGCACAAAAAAACCTCGACTATTAAGCCGAGGTTTCCATTTTATATGTGAATTGGATTAAACCGCTTCTTTCACTCTATTCGCTGCATCTTGCAATGTAATTGCAGAAGTAACTTTTAAACCAGAGTTGTCAATTAATTGTTTTGCTTCAATAGCATTTGTTCCTTGTAAACGAACAATTACTGGAACTTTAATGTCACCAATGGATTGGTACGCATCAATAACTCCTTGAGCAACTCTATCGCAACGTACAATACCACCAAAAATGTTCACCAAAATTGCTTTGATATTTGGATCCTTCAAAATTAAACGGAAAGCTTGCTCTACACGTTTAGCATCAGCCGTTCCACCAACATCTAAAAAGTTAGCTGGGTTACCACCAGAAAGCTTAATAATGTCCATAGTAGCCATTGCTAAACCAGCACCATTTACCATGCAACCAACATTACCATCTAATTTCACAAAGTTTAAATCCACTTTAGAAGCTTCTAACTCATCTGGATTCTCTTCAGACTCGTCACGCATTTCAGCGATATCTTTATGACGATACAATGCTGAATCATCAATAGACACTTTTGAATCTACGGCAAGAATTAAATCATCACTCGTTTTCAAAACTGGATTAATTTCAAATAATGAAGCATCAATACCTACATACGCTTTGTACAATGACGAAACGAATTTTGTCATTTGCTTCATTGATTTTCCAGAAAGACCTAAATTAAAAGCAATTTTACGTGCTTGAAATCCTTGAAGTCCAACTTTAGGATCAATTTCTTCTTTGAAAATACGCTCAGGAGTTTTCTCCGCAACCGCTTCAATATCCATTCCTCCATCTGGAGAATACATAATGATGTTTCTACCTGCTTGACGGTCCATCATTACACTCATATAATACTCTTCTGGCTCAGAATCACCAGGATAATAAACATCTTGACCTACCAAAACTTTACTCACCAATTTACCTTCCGCAGAAGTTTGTGGAGTAATCAAATGCATTCCAATAATGTCGTCAGAAATTTGACGAACATCATCTAAAGATTTAGCCAGTTTTACACCGCCACCTTTACCACGGCCACCCGCGTGAATTTGCGCTTTAACTACCCACCAGTCAGTACCAGTAGTTTTATTTAATTCTTTTGCAGCCTCAACAGCCTCTTCAGGAGTGTTTGCCACAAGTCCTTCTTGGATGGCAACTCCGTAACTTTTCAAAAGGGCTTTACCCTGATATTCATGCAGATTCATTGATATATCTTTAAAAAATTAATTCTCTTTTTCGAAGCCCCAAATGTAACATATAATTACAGAACTTACGGAGCAATAAACATGATTTTAGTTTTAGTATCAACATCGCTTAAATGGTAATTATTTGGGCGTGTCCCGTTACAAATAACATATTGTTTTTAAATGATTTTGAAACGGGTCAGGTCATCCGTTATATCTTTTTATTCGTACCTCCTAAAAAGGATGCCACTTCTACCCCTCACGCACTTCCATAAGCTCAGTG
>CAXMPG010000036.1:0-9771 GCA_964195485.1 uncultured Desulfobacterales bacterium | reverse complement strand
ACAACGGGTGCGGTATTATCTTGAATAGTGATTACTTGATTATATGTCTCTGTATTCCCACACGCATCGGTAGCTGTCCAAGTACGTGTTAAAACGGAAGCGTTGGCACAAGACCCATTCACGGTATTGTCTGAGTAGGTAACCGATAAACTTCCGGTAGGGCAATTAGTGGAAGCCGTTGCAGTACCTGTTACTCCGGTTCCTGCTGGATCATCACATTCTATTGTCAAATTACCCGGTTGATTGGTCCAGGAGATTTGCGTGGATTGCTGTACATTTAAAGTGTAATCTTCTACTTCACCCCAAGCTGATGTTCCACACGGGCTAATTTGACCATCTACGGGTAAATAAGACATCCTTACTCGCATTCTAACACTTCCTAGGGGAGTATTACTAGGAACAGTTAAATTAAATGATAACGGAAATGAGGTGGAAGTACCAAAAGTGGCTACATATTCATCCTCTCCAGGATCGGTAAAATCATTATCATTATTCCAATCCACCCAAACAGCTACTTGATCATCTGTGTAACCTGCATTTGTTCCTCCTACAATACCTGTAGTAATTACCATAGGCACAGCGGCCCCAACACCCACATTTGCCACCTGACTAGTGAAATCCATATAGTTTCCGCAAGCGGTAGTATTATTTACTGTTCCAATAGTTACATTACTAATATACTCATCACACGGATTTGAAGTTGACGCTGCCGTGCAATATGTAGGATTAGAGCCAACAACCGCTAAAGTATAATCTTCTACTTCACCCCAGATTGATGTACCACATGGTGTAATTTGTCCGTCATCTGGAAGATAAGACATCCGTACACGCATACGCACATTACCTGTTGTTAAACCACTAGGAACTGCAATATTAAAAGACAATGGAAAAGTGGTAGCTGCAGCATAGGTGATCAAATACACATCTTCGCCTGTATCGGTAAAATCTAAATCGTTATTCCAATCCACCCATACGGCTACTTGATCATTTGTATATCCAGTACTAGTACCTGCAACTTGCGCAGTAGTAATAGACATAGCAACTGATGCTCCCGCATTTACAGAAGTTGATAATGCGCTGTAATCTGTATAATTACCACATGTAGTTGAACTGTTAATACTCCCGATGGTTACATTACTGATGTACTCATCACATGGATTAGAGCTTGAAGTTGCGGCACAATAAACAGGATTTGATCCTCCACCTGAAAAGCCATTACAAGAAAACAACCCTCTACCAAATGTAGAAGCAATAACCTCTTTATCAGAACTTCTTAACTGCAACATATCTACTCTTACGTTTGCTAAACCAGAGTTAGAAGTCGTCCATGTTGGTGAAGTTGTATTGAAATTACTAGACGTCCACACTCCTACTTCTGTAGCAAGAATAACCTCATCAACGTTTAAGGGGTTAAACAAAGCCCATCTAATTGGCATATCAGGTAAATTACCTTCTTTAGAAGCCCATGATGTACCACCATTACTAGTATACCAAACGGATGTTACACCATAATTAGAAAAAGTAGCAATTATTTGGTTTTCATTTTGACCAAACTCTATACAAGATACTGTTCCCGTAGGAAAAGATGACCCTGTAATTTCGGTAGAACTAGGCGACCCATTTGCATTGGTAATTTTAAAAACCCGGCCTCCACCGGTTCCAATAAATAAAGTCGTTGAACTTGTGGTAAATGGAGACACCTTCAAATTAGTCGCATCCGTAAACAAATTACTAATATTAACCGTGGAAACAGAAGGTGATGAACTTTGAAAACCGGTGACCTTGTATAACGAGGTTTGGGTTTTAAAGGTGTACATAATGTTTTGATTATCATCTAAATCACTCGGATTAATGAATTTACCCGTACTTTGATCCTGACTAATATTGTTAAAACTAGAACCTCCATTGGAAGAGTGATAAAAATCGTTATACACATAAGCCGTAGATTGATAATTACCGTTGGTTTGGTCAATATGACAAAATGCGCCATCACCTCCGGTGGCTTGAACCGTTGAATTCACCCCTGCAGAACTATATTTCTGCGTACCATTATCTTGAGAACCTGCTAAAAAGTAATTACTACCTGAGGAAGGATGTATAGCTCCAGAATAAAACTGTGTTACATTATACCCCGAATTTCTATGAGAAATGGTTGGCGAGGTAATATTTGTGTTTCCAGAGTACGCTACACCACCATCATTCCCAAAAATAGCAATGGATGAAGAGTTCGGTTTATAGACTACGGAGTGTTGATCCGCATGAACTAATGACGCGTTTAAACTAGCCAAATTATTATTGTTAGACCATTTTGAAATTTGCGTCCATGCCGTTCCACCATTTGTGGTTTTAAACAAATCAATACCACCAATAATAACCGTATTCATGTTGTTAGGGTCTACGTCTAAAGTTAAATCATACCAGGCCTGACCTCTTGTGAAATCCGTTGCTGGAATTCCAGTATCTACATCATTTGGCTCCGATTTGGTACTCCAATTAGCACCGTCATTTGTAGTTTGTTTAAAAGCCGATAGTTGAGAAGCTCCTTCAAAAGCCGCATAAACGTAATTCGCATTTGATGGTGCACACGCAATATTTACTCTGCCTGCAGTTGTATGCGAATGTTTTAAACTAAACGAAGTCCCATTTGTAGATGAATAAATCTTTCCGCCACCATTGCTAAAAGTATTCTTAGCAATACCTACCCATAACTCATTATCAGAGGCTATATCTAAATCAGATGCGCGCATTGGTGAGCCACTAACATTGGGTAAAACTTGGGTCCATGAAGAACCGCCATTGGTAGATCTTTGAAGTCCCTCAGCCGCAGTACCATGGTAAGAGCCATTGTAATAATGAGCGGCTACTGCCACATATACCACAGAAGTTCCACTTTCATTTCTAACCACTAGGTCGTTGATATAATAAAACCCCGTAGTGGATGAAATTTGAGAAAAACTTGAACCTCCATTGATTGATTTCCAAACCCCAGCACCTCGGCTAGAATTAGCTCCCCAACCTTCTCCAGTACCCACATATATGGTATTGTTATTATTAGGGTCAAAAGCAATGGCAGTTACCGCAATGCTTTCCCAAAAATCATTTACAGCCGTCCATGTAGCTGACGAATTCGTAATATTTGTGTTGTACCAAAGTCCACCTGTTGCTCCACCAGCCCAAACTTTATTAGGAGAAACGGGGTCCCACGCCAATGCTCTAGTTCTACCCCCTACATTATTAGGTCCTCTTTCTACCCAAGGCGCAGTTGGACTACCAGGTGTTCTCGCAGTAGATTGCTGCATGTTTTTAGTCATTTGTAAAATGGGAAAGATCTTTTCCATTTCCGGTCTTCCAGTAGCCGGGTTCATGGTTGCCAAGTAGTTTTGTTGAAATGCCAAGTCAGGACGATCCGTTTTTGGCATTTTTTCTATTTCTGAATAGTCCACTCTTTGGTTAAACTCATGGGAATTTAAAAACTTTTCATACGCCTCTCGTTTCGATGTATTATCTCCTTTTAAATGAGGTAAATAATAAAACAGACCTCCAATAACTAGAATAGGAACAATTACATAAAGTAGTGCTTTTTTCATTTTGTTTGTTTTAGGTATTTTTCCAAGATACAATAATAAAAACTCCATCGTGGATAAAAAATAACGGTAATCAGGTATTTTTTTGCTGCTTACAATTATTGATATTTGTAGTCTATTGATTTAACACAATACATTAAAATGCATATACCACATTCTAAATTAGCGCTTAAATCGTCTTTTTTTGCACTAGCCATTTTTTCTGTTTTATTCATTTTTGTTTCTTGCAATTCCAGTAAGGATACCGCAGTTGCAAATACTAAGGATGTAAATATATTAGAAGCGTATCAAACCGTTATTGTAAGTGGCGCAAACGGGATTAAAGGCAAAAGGATTAGTTTCAGTTTACTAAAAAAAGAAGGCATAACACTAGATTCTATTCAATATGAATCTTATTACCAACCTATTAACTTAATAAATACCATTAAAGACACTCTTTTTGTGGATGCTTATTTCTATCCAATACGTAAAGCAAACCCAACCCGAAGTAGCTTAGATCTAAATACGTTTCAATCTAACGATTGCACCCTTTTTTACCATACGAGTAAAAAAACAAAAAGCGTGTTAATTCAAGATTTGAAAATCGTAACAGATAATACCAAATGGAAGTAAAATCTTAATTGATTACGCTTGCCGCACCATTTACATTACTCCAATTAACGTGTGCATTTTGCAATTCTACCAAATGGTTAATTTGCACCAAGTGATGATTGTAATGCGATTCCATAAAAGCTAACATCTGATTAAAACTTAAAAAACCAGCATAAGGATGTTTTAATATGCCTTTTTTTAATAAACCGGGTGATTTAGTACTTAGCTCCTCCAATAAGATGCGTGTATTTTCCCATCTTTGGTTTAATTCACTTAACGTGGGCGGCTTTGTTGCTTGTGGTAAAGCCACCGAAGGCGCTTTAAACTTAAAATTAAAATGAAGCGTAAAACGCATTAAAAGCACTTTTAATCCGGAGTTCCATTTAACATTTTTCAGCGTACTTGAACTCTCTATTTTCTTAAAGGCATAGTTCACAGATAGTTCTTCGCTCAAAACAATATGCTCCAGTATTCCTAATACAGACCACTTGCCTTCAACTTCCATAAATAAAGATTGTTCGGTGGTAAGCTTATCTAATTTATGTAACAAGCTTACTCTCTGTGCTTCTAACTTAGCAATAGTGGAATATTTCAAATTGATTGATTTAGGCTACAAAAAAAAGAAAAAAAATTGAATAGAAAATCACCATTAATATTTTAATTTGCCGCTGTGATAAAACATATCTATTTCGTCTTATTTTTTTGGATTTCGTTACTGATAGCACCTATTCTCAGTCTTGGACAAAACACCTACGACACCTTATCATTTTATAAAACCAATCTTTCTACGGAAGAGGCTGAATTAGCATTTATCAATGCAATAACGATTTACTCCAATTCTGCACATGAAAAAGCAAGAGACTTATCTTATATTTATTTCCAGTACGCGAAAGACAAAAGTGATTCTGTTTTAATAAAAAGCGCGTATTACCAATTAGGGGTAATCCATTTACAAGATACGAAATACGATTCTGCACTACATTGTTTGAATATTGCCAAAGAGATTGCTGAAAACCAATACGATACTAATTCATTAATAAATATTGAAAGAACTATTGGGGCCGTATTTCTTTCTACTAAAAAAAATAATGAAGCTTTAAATAGCTTTAATACTTCTTTAGATCTTGCTAAAGCTTCTTCTGACAGTGTTGGAATGGCAAAAGCCCTTAATAACCTCAGTATTTTAAGTAGCTCAGCAAATGAATACGAAAACGCGTTGGGATATTTAAAACGATCGTTAGATTTAAAAATAGCGTATGCACCTAAGCAGGAACAAATTTCAACGCTTATAAATATTGGTAATAATTATTCCAATATTCATAATTATACTAAAGCGCTAGATTACCTGAATAGAGCCAAGGCTGTGTCTATTGAGTTTCATGAGCAAAAGAAACTTGCGGAAATCTGGACGCATATTGCGCAGATAAATATTATAACGGGGAATTATAAAGCAGCGCATGAAGCCTTTGGTTACTCGATGGATATCTCACAAAATATTAATGATGAGGCGCATCTGCGAATGACCATTAAAAAATTTGCGGAGTTTCTGATGATTGAAGAAAAATGGGAAGAAGCCGAGCTTAAATTAGAGGTAATATTAAGTGATTTGAACGAAAAGCAGAATCCGGAGTTTCTCATAGAAATCTATTATGATCTTGGAAAAATTGCATACGAAACAAAGAATCATTTAAAAGCCCAGGCTTGGTTATCACAAGCAGTGAGTATTAGTAATATTCCGCGTGGAGAAGTTTTGGAAAAAGCGTACAATCTACTATCCTTAATTTCGTACATAAATGGGGAATATGAACTTGCGTATCACCATTTAAGAATTAGTCAGTTTATGTCTGATTCTATTGATAAAAATGTAAATACTGACAGACTTAGAGAGCTTCAAGTTAAATACAACTCCGTTAACGATAAAGAGTCTATTGAGAATTTATTAGAAATCTCCCAATTAAAGGAAAAGGAAAAACAAAAAAGCAAATATTACTTTTTAATCACTTTTAGCCTTTTTGTAATCACCTTAGCTGTGGCAATTACCCTGGCAAGACAAGCGAGAAAAAGCAAAAAACAATCTACCGAATTAACTTCTCAAATTGAAGATAATTTAAATAAGACTATGGACCTCATCAAAGCAAACAAACTAGCAGAGGAAGGCTTAAAAGTGAAGTCTGAGTTTATTGCCATGGTATCGCATGAAATTAGAACCCCCATGAATGCCATCATTGGTATGAGCTCTTTATTATCCGATACCGAATTAAACGACTATCAAAAAAACTACCTCAATAATATTAGCATTAGTAGTAATAACCTACTCATTCTTTTGAATGACATTCTTGATTTCTCAAGGGTTGAAGCCGGTAAAGTTAGTATCAAATTACACCCAGCTGATTTAAGTAAAGAATTGAAGCATGTCGTAAATATGTTTCAACCTTTGGCTTATGAAAAAGAACTTGATTTTCAAATTGATTTAGACTCGCGTATTCCGGAAGTTGCTTTTATTGATGCACCAAGATTGCGACAAGTAGTGGTGAATTTATTGAGTAATGCCATTAAGTTTACCCATAAGGGATTTGTTAAATTATCTGTTCAAGTTACGGCATCAGAACCTACGTTAAATGGCGATATGGTAACCCTTCGCTTCTCAGTAGAAGATTCTGGAATTGGAGTACCTAAAGACAAGCAGATAGAAATTTTCTCCTCTTTTAATCAGTTAGATTCCAAGGTAAGTCGTCAATACTCTGGTGTTGGACTAGGCTTATCTATCTCTCAAGGTATTTTGGGAATGATGGGGTCTACCATTAAGTTAAAAAGTGAATTTGCACAGGGTAGTACGCTTTGGTTCGATATTAAAATAAAAGCAGAAAAGGACGGAAAAAAACTGGTTTCTTCTAATGAAAACACAAAAGTGAAATTCGATAAAGAACTTGGTATCACTTGTCCGCTGCGAATTTTGATTGCAGAAGATAACGAGATCAACCAAAAGTTACTTAAAATCAACTTGAATAAAATGGGCTACAATCCTATTATTGTTTCAAACGGTCAAGAAGCATTAGACCAAATTAAAATTCAAGATTTCGACATTGTATTTATGGATGTTCAAATGCCTATTTTAGATGGGGTTTCAGCTACTAAGGAGATTATTAGAATGTACGGGACAAACAAACCTGTAATTGTTGCGGTAACCGCCAACGCGATGGGAACCGATAAGCAATCGTATATTGAAGCAGGTATGGATGATTATATTTCAAAACCTTTTACTACTAAAGAAATAGAAAGCTGCCTTAGAAATTGGCATGCGCATTTGAACTCCTAGTATGAATTGAAACAACTAATATGCGAAAACTCTTTATAATTCTTCTTACCCTATTACCTCTATTTATCTGCGGACAATCTGATAAAACAGAATCTTTATTTGACAAGGCATTAAAATATGGCGATGAAGGTAATTATGACGCGGCCATAAAAACATATCAAAAAGCGATAGAAATTGAACCAAATATTTACGCTTTACAATTAAATCTAGGCATTTCATATATCGAAATCGCAGAATATGAAAAAGCCATTCCGCATTTAACCAAAGCCGTTAAGCTCGCACCCAACGATTATAAAGCGTATGTGAGCAGAGGAAATGCGTATGCCAGATTAGATTTATTTAACGTGGCTATTGCAGACCAAATGGTTGCTTTAAGATTGAAGACCGGTAATTTAGATACCCTTAATTTTAATATTGGTAATATGTATCGTGATTGGGGCAAATTTGATAGCTCTATCGTGTATTACAATAAGGCACTGGAAGAAAACCCAAACGCTGTACAAACGAGAACAAATTTAGCTTTTCTGTATATTAAACAATCCCGATTTGACTTGGCTGAAAATCAATTAATTACACTCATTAAGGAAGTTCCTGAAATGCCAAATAACTACAATAATCTTGGGTTTGTATATATTCAACTTAACCAGTTAGATTTGGCTGAAAAGTATATTCTTGAATCACTAAAATTAGACCCAAAGAACTCTTGGGGATACCGAAATTTAGGATTGGTTTACAAAGGACGAAACGATGAAAAAAAAGCGTGTAAGAATTTACAAAAAGCATTGGATCTCGAGTTTATAAAATTCTGGGGACATGAAGAACTCGATGAGTTAATCAACTATTGTAAATAAAGAACCGCTATCACTAATACTTCCTAGTTAAACCTCCACCACCTCTACTCCACCGGTATAAATCAACACTGCTTTTACATTTTGATATCCCATTCTTAGTAATTGGGTTTTGTACGACAAAATTTGCTGGTCATGTTCCGGTTTTCTCATTCCAGTTTTGTAATCAATCACGGCAGTTTCATCTCCATCAATAACTACTCTATCTGGTCTTAAGAGCTCTCCGTTTTGCAATACAATTTCCGCCTCATTTTTTACCGTTAATCCCGACTTAAAATAGGGCGCTACTTTGGGGTGACTAATCACATCATCTAGCATTTTTTTAAATGCTACTTTCTCATTCTCTTCAATATCTCCTTGAATCACTAACTTATCTATGGCTAGCGGAATATCAGTTACAACATCTACAAACGAAAATGCTTTATGAACCAACGTCCCAAAATCACGTTCACCCGCATTATTTAACCACTTGATGTAATTCTTCTTTACCTTTAATTTTTTACGGTAAGCGGAGTTTTTATGATTTTTTATTTTAATTAAATTCGGTAGATTATCTTGCTTTTTATCCGCTTTAGAATTCCGTTCTTTTCTTCCGTAAGAAAGCGTTTCTAGTACACTTTTACCTTTTATTTCAACATAGCTTGTATCTCCTATCTGCGCTCCTTCTAAATTGCTAATGATTGGAAACAGTTCCTTAAAAAAGGCCGTTGTTGGCTTATGAGACATCACATACAAACGATCAGCCGGACGTGTAAATGCTACGTAAAGCGCGTTCAAATTATCCAAGATAACTTTCTTCTCTTCCAGATGGTATTCTTCTTCAAATACAGAATTTTCTAAATCTTTATTGTGCGGTAAAATAGCTACTGGAATGGGTTCTTTATCTGGCACATCTACCCAGATAGCATGTTTTTTGTGCACTCTACTCCAGTTGCCTTCGGCCAAAATTACGATGGGCCAATCTAACCCTTTAGACTTATGAATAGTCATTACGTTAACCGCATCCACATCTTCAGGAGTTTGAATACTTAATTTAGATTCTTGAACTTTCCAATCATCCAGTAAATCAAAAAGTCCGAAACCAGATTTTAGTGACAGTTTATAGATATAATCCATCCAAGCGGCTAAACGGTTATCTTTTAATTGATGTAAACCGTAGACCTCCAGTAGGGTAGAAACCATTTCATATAACGACAAAGACAAGATTTCATTTCTATCCATTACAATGCCCCAACCTAATAAAATGGACTTAAATTTATCTGGAGTAATTGTTTTAACCTCTGCTATTTGGTGATGAAAATCTGCTTTGGTAGAAACCTCATTAATACGAATTAAAAGCTCCGACATGTAAAACTTCTCTCCGGGCTGGTTCAAATGACACAGCGTAGAAACGATAAGTTTCACCGCATTAGAATTATTCACCAACAAGCTT
>CAXMPG010000035.1:0-6043 GCA_964195485.1 uncultured Desulfobacterales bacterium | reverse complement strand
TCAAATCAGAACCGTAATCGAAGAACTAGATAAAGGCAGACTGAGAGTAGCGGAACCAGACGGAGACGACTGGAAAGTCAACGACTGGGTAAAAAAGGCTGTTGTAATGTATTTCCCTATCCAAAAAATGGAAACTATTGAAGTAGGCCCTTTTGAATTTCATGATAAAATGAAATTAAAAACGGGCTACGCTCAAAAAGGAGTTCGGGTAGTACCTCATGCCGTTGCTCGGTATGGTGCGTATATCTCTGAAAATGTGGTGATGATGCCTTCTTATGTAAACATTGGCGCATATGTAGATAACGGAACTATGGTTGACACTTGGGCAACCGTTGGGTCTTGTGCGCAGATTGGTAAAAACGTTCACCTATCAGGTGGCGTAGGTATTGGTGGGGTTTTAGAACCTTTACAAGCAGCTCCCGTAATTATTGAAGATGATTGTTTTATTGGTTCAAGATGTATTGTAGTTGAGGGTGTCAAAATAGAAACAGGAGCCGTTTTAGGTGCTAATGTAGTTTTAACGATGTCCACTAAAATTATTGATGTTTCAGGTAACGAACCAATTGAATACAGAGGAGTTGTTCCTGCAAATTGCGTGGTTATTCCTGGAACTATTGAAAAAGAATTTCCAGCGGGTAAATACAACGTTCCTGTCGCTTTAATAATTGGTAAACGTAAACCAAGTACCGATAAAAAGACCTCTTTAAATGAGGCGTTAAGAAACTTTAATGTAGCGGTATAAAGCATGACTATTGTTCCAAATAAGATATTAGTTATTCAAACTGCCTTTATTGGTGACGTAATTCTGGCGACTGCATTATTAGAAAAACTACATCAGCATTTACCAAAAACAAAAATTGATTTTTTAGTACGTAAAGGAAATCAAGGTTTAGTCGAAAACCATCCGTACATCAACGAATTAATTATTTGGGACAAACAAGAATCGAAATACAAAAGCTTACTTCAACTATTAAAGAAAGTTCGTCAATCTAAATATGACGTAATTGTAAATACCCAACGATTTGGCGCTACTGGAATGTTAACGGCATTATCAGGCGCTAAGATTAAATTAGGTTTTGCAAAAAACCCCTTTTCTTGGAGCTTTACCAGTGCTTTACCGCATGAAATTGGTAACGGAACCCATGAAGTAGAACGGAATCAAAAACTCATTGAGTCTATTACGAATGCTATTCCAAGTAAACCTAAACTTTTTCCTTCTAAAACAGATTTTGACAAAATAGAATCCTACGTGAAGGATTCATTTATTACCCTCTCTCCTTCTTCGGTGTGGTTTACTAAGCAATATCCCGAAAGTAATTGGATTGAATTTGTGAATCAATTACCAAAATCTTATACCGTTTATCTATTAGGTGGTCCAGGAGACATGGCGAGTAATGAAAGTTTAATCCTCCATTGCAAATCGGAAAATGTGGCGAATTTAGCGGGTAAATTATCGCTATTACAATCAGCCGCATTAATGAGCAAAGCCACCATGAATTACGTAAATGATTCTGGTCCTTTACACTTGTGTTCGGCTATGAACGCACCGGTAACTGCTGTTTTTTGTTCTACGGTTCCAAGCTTTGGTTTTACGCCATTATCAGATGTGAATCACATCGTTGAAACAAAAAAAGAGTTGGATTGTCGCCCATGCGGGTTACATGGACTAAAAGCCTGCCCTAAAGGTCATTTTGATTGTGCGAACACCATTAATACACAACAATTATTAGATACTCTACCCTCTAATTAGGCTGTATATCCAATCTAAATTAAGTAAAACAAAAGCGAGATAAAATTCGTTATTTCACCAAAATCCCAATAAATTTGGTGAGTTATTAAATCACTCAGAATGGATATTGAAAGAAAACTAACAATTGACGAAAAAGCGTTAGCTGTAAACTTAAATCCTAATATATACGGCTCATTTTCAGAGATTGGTGCAGGCCAAGAAGTAGCGGCTAATTTCTTCCAAGCTGGAGGAGCATCAGGCACTATTGCATTAACCCAGTCTGCTTACGACAAAAAGATATCTAACGCCATTTACGGGGAAGGAAAAAGGTTTGTTAGTAAGGAACGATTAATCCGGATGATGGACTATGATTTTGAAAACATTACAGATAAATTATCTGATCGTGAAGATCATACCAGCTTTTTTGCTTTTGCAGATACTATTGAAACCTTAAATTTTCACAAAACCAATCAAGGTCACGGTTGGATGGGAATTACATTTCAGCGTAAAGCGAAAACTAAACCCAACCAAATTGTATTACACGTTATTTTACATGACAATGATCCATTATTACAGCAAAAAGCGATTGGACGACTTGGCGTAAATTTAATTCACGGGGTATATCATAAAACACATTCTATCAAAGAATTCTTGTCCTCTTTAATGGATGGGCTTAGTAGAGCTCGTGTAGAAATTGATATGTTTAATTTAATTGGTCCTGATTTTGAAAACGTTGATAACCGATTAATTAGCTTAAAACTGGTGAAGTTTGGTCTAACTCCTGTGGCTATGTTTGGTCCTGATGGAAATAATGTACAGGCTTCTGAAATCCTCTATAAGAAAAACCTATTGGTATTAAGAGGTAGATTCCGTCCACCTACTTTAGTAAACGTTGATATGTTATTGGCAGGTTACAGACAGTTCGTTAAAGAGGATGATGTAGTTAAGAAAGATTTGATTGTATTATCGGAGCTTTCATTGAATAACCTATTGATGGGTGATGACCAGAAAAAAGAACGCGATTATATGGATCGTGTAGATATTTTGTGTTCACTTGGACAAACGGTGATTATCACTAATTACACGCACTATTACAAACTAACCAATTACTTATCTGATGTAAACAGAGGTAAAAAAATAGGTATGCTGATGGGAGTCAACAATTTAGAAGCTATTTTCGACCCTACTTATTACACTAAATTAAAGGGGGGTATTTTAGAATCGTTTGGTAGACTATTTGGTAGAAATATTAAATTATTGATTTATCCAGCTACCGATGCCGAAGATGGCGCATTACACACGTGCGAAAACATCCAAATTGACCCTACATTGATGCACTTATTCATGTATTTAACGGAACGTAATCAAATTGCAGATATTAAACGTTGCAACACCGACTTACTTAGTATTTTCTCTGATGATGTATTGGATATGATTAAAGATAATAAAGGTGGTTGGGAAAAAATGGTTCCTAACAAGGTTGCAAGAACTATTAAATCAAACGCAATGTTTGGTTATTCTGAGCAATAAAAAAATTGAATTTATATTAAATAGAAATCAATACAAATTGATTTCTATTTTTTTTGTCCTAATAATTCATCCAGGACAAAAACTCATTCACCCTACTTCTAGTCACCAAAACATCTGTGGTGTAATTGGGTTGAATTTCTAACTTTAAACGACTATTAAAATACTTATGGATACCTTTAATACATGTATGGCTTAGTATAAGTTGTCTGTTCACTCTAAAGAATTTCTTAGGGTCTAACTGCGGCATTACCTGATCTAAAGAATAATCTATAATCAACTTCTTTCCGTCTTTCTTTACCAAATACACGGTGTTTCCTTCTGCAAAAAAGAATCCAATATCAAGAGTATTAACCTGCTTATACTGATCACCCACTCTAACTAAGAATTTTGACCTATAATCTTGCTCCGTATTTTTCTTAATTAAATGATTTAGGATTTCTGGTGTTAAATTATTCTTTTTTCCCCAAAGGGATTCAAATTTACTTAGGGCAGCATCAAGATCCTTTTCTTCAATGGGTTTCATTAAGTAATCAATGCTATTCAATTTAAAAGCTTTTACCGCAAACTCGTCATAAGCAGTTGTGAAAATTATTGGACATGGGGTACTTACTTGTTGAAATAACTCAAAGCTTGTTCCATCAATTAATTGAATATCAGAAATTATTAAATCAATTTCAATATTTTTGGCAAACCACTCTACCCCTTGGGTTACACTTTTAATTTGATCCACTACCGTAATATCCTTGCGGAGGTTACTAAGTGTTCTGATCAACTCTTTAGCTAAAAGGTTCTCGTCCTCGATAATTAATACTTTCATAGCGCTTTATTACATTCAAAGTTACAGTAAAAGAACCCTTTGAATTAGTAGTATGTTGCATCTGAGCAAGGTAATTATACAGTTGGTAAATAAATTATATGAAAGGATAATTTTAATGGGTAAACGCACGCATTAATATTTGAGTTGACTTTTCTTTTAATGTGAACTGCAACATACCCTATTTGAAATACACACCGAATAATTTATTACTACCCAAAAAGCGTAATTTGACACCATCTCATCAGAAAATCAATCACATTGCGTAACCGCAGGGTCCACCCTATCAATATGCGGACTCAGGTAATGAATGCCTAAATTCATACCTCTTAGAATAAACAATAAACCAATAATAAATACCATGTATGGAATTGCCTTTTGAAGTTTATTCCTCACTTTAACGGTAACGAAACTTCCGAATACTGTAGCCGTGTACATCATTGGGATGGTACCTAGACCGAAGAAAAGCATAAACGCCATTCCACCAGTCATGTCCCCCTCAACAATGGCTCCAGCTAGCGCTATATAAACCATAGCACAAGGAAGAAGTCCGTTAAGAACCCCAATAAGAAATAAAGATTCTAAAGATGATTTTTTAAATAATTGGCCAAATACAGACTTGAGCCTTCCTATATATTTAAACGTAAACGCATCAATATTTACCGCAGAAGAAATTTTGGGTAAAATCACACTCAAAATCATAAAAACACCGGCCGTAATAGACAACGCACGCTGAGCACCAGCCATAACTAAACTCTTTCCTATTAGACCAAACAGCAGTCCTAAAAAAGCGTAAGTAGTAAGCCTACCAATATTATAAGCCGCTGCACCAATTAATTGAGAAGAAACCGTGGCTCTATTTAATGGTAAGGCAAATGCAATTGGACCGCACATTCCTAAACAGTGAAAACTGCTTATCAAACCTATAGTTATTGCTGCCCACCATTGAACCATTTAATCGATTATTGGATAAAAATATTTTTCTCTAAATAACAATCCAACCCCTTACCAATCCATCTAACTTGAACTTGATATTTGCCTTTTTTGAATTTATCTCCCGAAACCAATTGTTTAAAATTAGAATCTAATTGGATAGGCTCCTCAAAATCTAGACGAGAATCAGAGGGACGATAAATGGTCAACGTACCTAATGCTTCATCTGGGTTAAAATCACCTTTTAAACCTAACTCCCAGTTTACACCAATCTTTTCCCACTTCAATTCTGTCTTTAAAATCAACGCATTCTTTGTACGATCAATTTGATCTTGAAACTGAATCTCTTTCGCGTAATAATCTTCTGTAACTAACTCCGTTTTTTTCTCATCAGACATACTCCTAATAAGTACAGATGTAAATACCACAACAATGGTAATTGGAATTGCAACAGCAGCGTGTGCCCAAGTAAACTTCATAATTTATTTTATCAATTATTGGATAGGACCCAAAAACGATGTTTTAACCGTCTGCAATGGTTGTCCATCATTCATTATATTTATTTTAAACTTTGTCTTGTAATTAGTGATCTTGCTTTCATCAATTATTATGAATAAAGCACCTTCTGCAGAACCGCCCGAAGGTACAACAGGTATTGTTCCAACCAATTTAACTTCAGCACCTTCAAAATCTTCTAAAACAAAAGAAACTTTCATTTCATTTTTTGTTTTGTTAATCAGTTTATAGGTATATAAATTCTGTAGTTTATTACCCTCAATCTTCTGAAAAGTAGTTCCTTGACTTCTAAGAATAGTCGCATCAACGGGTGATCTTAAAGATAGCAAAATTACCATAGCCGACATTAACAATCCTAAAACCGCGGTATAAGAAATCAATCTAGGCGTATATTTAAAGGGTTCTTTCTTTTCAATATTCTCTATGGATGCGTATCTAACTAACCCTTTAGGTTTATCAATACTCAACATGATATCATCACAGGCATCAATACATGCCGTACAATTCACACATTCTAACTG
>CAXMPG010000034.1:0-4986 GCA_964195485.1 uncultured Desulfobacterales bacterium | reverse complement strand
ATCGTTATAAACCAATAACTATAGTTTTTTCCTATAATTAATATTATGTTAAATAGACTATTTTAAACCCTCCCTATTATATCATATAACTCCGTATTATACTAAATCTATAGAAACACTATATTCGCGCCATTAACTAGCAACGCAAACCATGAATAACAAAATCACTTTCCTTATACTCGCTCTTTTTATCCTTGCCTTAGGTTCTTGTGGCGTAATTGAAAACCTCAAAGAACCAGAACCAAATCCTGAAGTTAGAATGAGTATTTCTTACATTGGTTATACCCATGTTGATTTTAAGGTGGAATTAACGGATTTCACCGATCTTTCAAATTTCAAGGAAATCACCATTTATTACGATAAGACCAATAACATTACTGAAAATTCTCCTAGCAAAACTTTTTATTACGACAACGAGACTTTCAATGCCGCTTTAACCGGATTAGAAATGGGCGAAGGTTATTTTGTCAAAATAATTGATTACCAAGCCAGCAGCACTAATAATTATGTAACCACTAAAATCGCCACCTTTGATTGTAATATTAGCGAAGGCTTTATTATGGGCGATAATTCAATTACGCGTCAATGGGAAACTTCTGGTATGTTTGGCGGTCCTACAAGAATGAGAGAAATCAACTCTGGTAACGGATTAACAGGGAATTTAGAAGGTCAATTTGAACGTATACGTATGGAAATTCCAGTACCGGGTAATTTTTACTCCGGTATCTATTCTACCTATAATGAAATCAGTGAAAATGGCGTTAAACCTTCGGCTGGGTCTGCTTCTATTGTTTTAACAGATGCTAATGGTATCACTTATTCTGCGGTTGCCGCGCAAGCATTCCAATTTACCGAAGAAAATTTTGGTTTTCACGTTACCTTTTGTGACATGGTGTTCATTAATGACGCGGGACAAACCATCACATTATCTGCAAATTTAGAAGGTATTTAACACGAATAATTTGGGTATTATTGAACATGCTTTCTATACGTATTCTGCTTTATTATAGCAAATTAACACCTAACCTCTGCCCTTTTTTTTAGCCCATTTAAAGCCTATTCCGGGTAATTTAAAAGACTCTTTACTAGTGTCTTTACCTGTATTGTTTTGCTGTTAAATCCTATCTCCATTAGTAACAACTTCCAGTAAGGTAATCGCTTTTTCCATTAACCTATCAATAATCATATTTAGGGCTTTTGGATATCATCTTTTTAGGCTAATAGTTCCATTAAATTTGATGGTGTAAACCAAATACAATTACCATTTCATTATGGATAGTCATAAAACCAATAGCAGCCAAGCCAACGCTAAGAACGCCATTCAACATGATGGGTTTATTACCAAAATAACCGACCAAACAGTCACCGTATCTTTAAGCGGAAATCTCAATTGTGATGCGTGTAATGCCAAAATGGTGTGTGGCTCTGCCGAGTCTGGCGATAAAGTGGTTGATGTATTAAATACCGATTCGGGATTACAATTAAATGATTCCGTAAAAGTCTTATTACGGAAAGATTTAGGCATGAAAGCCGTGTTTTGGGCGTATGTATTTCCATTTATATTAGTAATGACCGTGCTGGTTACCGCTTCTTTCTTTGTAACCGAATGGTTGGCAGGCGTACTTTCCATTTTAGTGCTTCCACCCTATTATTTACTCCTGTATTCTTTACAGAACGTATTTAGCAAATCGTTTCAGTTCTCCATCTTAAAAACCTCGTGATGACACTCTCTATATTATATAGCGCATTATTATTAGCCGGAATTGGTGTGGTTGCGGCTATCATTTTATACCTCGTTTCCAAAAAGTTTTACGTGTATGAGGATCCGCTCATAGCGGAAGTTGAGGCTATTCTTCCCGCAGCAAATTGTGCGGGTTGTGGTTCTCCGGGCTGTAAAGCTTTTGCAGAGAAATTAGTCGCTACCGAAGATATCTCCGCGTTATTCTGCCCCGTAGGTGGAAACGATGTCATGAAATCCGTATCTGAATTACTCGGAAAAGAAGTCGCAGAAAAAGACCCCACCGTTGCCGTACTTCTTTGTCAAGGCTCCTGTGAGGTCAGACCAAAAACTACAGAATACCAAGGTCCTAGAACCTGTGCCATTTCTGCCATGGTGTATGGCGGTGAAACCGATTGTCAATACGGCTGCTTAGGAGATGGTGATTGTGTGAAAGTCTGTGATTTTGACGCTATGTATATGGATGAAATCACCGGTTTACCTGTGATAGACACCGATAAGTGTACTTCTTGTGGCGCATGTGTTACGGCTTGTCCGAGACACATTTTAGAGATGCGCCCTAAAAACAAACGCGACCTTAAAATATTTGTGGGTTGCTTAAATGAAGATAAAGGCGGAATCGCCAAACGGTCGTGTTCCGTAGCGTGTATTGGATGTTCTAAATGTGAAGATATTTGTCCTAAAGATGCCGTTATAATGAAGAACAACCTGGCATATATCGACCCAATAGCCTGTTCATTGTGTCGTAAATGTGTAGACGTATGCCCTACCCACTCTATTATAGAGACCAATTTCCCGAAGAAAAAGGTGAAAGTAGAAAAGGTGAAATTAGTTATCAAAGAAAAAGTGAAACCTGTTAAAGTTCCAGTTTATGCTTAAGACATTTCCAAAAGGCGGGATTCATCCAAAAGAGAACAAACTCACCTCTGGTAAAGAGATTAGGGTGATGGCTCCTCCTAAAGTGGTGTACGTTCCTATTGCGCAGCATATTGGGATTCCTTCTGAAATCATTGTAGAACGGAAACAAAACGTTGCAAAAGGGCAGATTATCGCTAAATCTGGTGGCTATGTTTCCTCCAACATCCACTCTCCTGTAGCTGGAACAGTGACTAAGTTGGATATGATGATTGATAGCAGCGGCTATAAAAAGCAATGCATCGTTATTAGAACCGACCAAAAAGACGAAAGCAATTTAGAAAGTAACGCGTTTGAATTAAAGAAAGAAATTAATCAATCTCCTAAAGAAATTCTGCAACATATTTCAGATTATGGTATTGTAGGCTTGGGTGGCGCTACGTTTCCTTCGCATGTGAAGTTAAATGTCAAAGAAGGAAAAGAAATTGATTGTCTTTTAATCAACGGTGTAGAATGTGAACCCTACTTAACAGCCGATCACCGCTTAATGCTCGAAAAAGCAGAGGAGATTATTGTAGGAATACAAATTTTAATGTTTGCCTTACATGTGGACAGTGCCATCATCGGTATTGAAAACAACAAAAAAGACGCAATTAAAGTGTTAGTGCAAGCCTGTAAAGACGATCCAAGAATAAAAGTAGCTTCCCTAGAAGTGAAATACCCGCAAGGAAGTGAAAAACAACTCATTAAAGCCATTCTTAAACGAGAAGTTCCCATTAACGGACTACCAATGGATGTGGGTGTGATTGTGCATAATGTAGGGACTATTTATGCCATTTATCAAGCCATTCAACACAATCAACCCCTTACAGAACGTGTGGTTACCGTTACGGGTAAGGATATAAAAGAAGCTTCTAACTTCTGGGTGAAAATCGGGACTCCCATTAAAGACTTAATGGAAGAAGTGGGCGGTTTACCGGAAGGTACGCGTAAAATTGTGAATGGCGGTCCTATGATGGGAAAAGCTATAAAAAACACGGATGTCCCAATTACAAAAGGAACTTCCGGAATCTTGGTGATTTCTAAAAATGAAGCCAGTAGAGAACAGCCTAAAGCCTGTATCCGGTGCAGCGAATGTGTTTTTGTGTGCCCTATGGGATTAGAACCGCATTTATTAATGAATTTATCAGAAAAAGGATGGTACGAAAGAGCGATATACGAAGATATTTCTACCTGTATAGAGTGTGGTTCATGTAGTTATGTATGCCCATCCCACCGTCCTTTATTGGATTATATCCGTTTCGGAAAAAGTATTGCTAAGAAGTTAGAATCTGAAAAAAAGTAACATGTCAGAAGAAAAAATTGTCATATCAGCCTCACCGCATGTTCATTCCGACCGGACATCCAAAAGAATCATGTACGATGTGGTGATCGCATTAATTCCTGCGTTTTTAGTTTCCTTATACGTATTTGGGTTTGGTGCATTCATCGTTACTTCCGTGGCTATCCTTTCGTGTTTGGCTTTTGAATATCTCATTCAAAAATTCATCTTAAAAACAGAGATTACCATTACCGATGGCTCTGCTTTTATTACCGGAATACTACTAGCTTTTAACGTTCCTTCAAACCTTCCAATTTGGATGATTATTGTAGGAAGCCTTGTCGCCATAGGCGTTGCTAAACTATCATTTGGAGGTTTAGGATATAATATCTTTAATCCCGCTTTAGTGGCTCGTGTGTTTTTATTGGTCAGTTTCCCCGTTCAAATGACGCTATGGCCCACACCTATTGTCAACAACCTGAACTTAGTAGATGCCATTACCGGACCCACCACTTTAGGTATTATAAAAGAAGGTTTGTCTTATGGCGAAACAATGACAGAGATTAGTGCGAAGATTCCATCCCTAATGGACTTATTATTCGGGTTTACCAGTGGGTCTGTCGGAGAGATGTCTGCACTAGCCATACTCCTTGGCGGACTCTATTTAATGTACCGAAAAGTAATTACGTGGCACATCCCAGTAACGGTATTAGCCACCATGTTTGCTTTTACCGGAATCTTTTGGCTAATCAACCCAGAAGCGTTTGCAAGTCCTATAATCCACATTTTATCTGGTGGCGCATTACTAGGCGCATTCTTTATGGCAACCGACCTCGTAACCAGTCCAATGACTAAAAAAGGCATGATTGTTTTCGCAATTGGTATTGCGGTCATCACCGTTGTTATTCGATTGTATGGCGCATATCCGGAAGGAATCTCATTTGCCATTTTAATCATGAATGCCTTTGTGCCACTGATTAATACCTACTTCAAACCGAGACGATTTGGTAGTGAAATAAAATCTCAAATTATATAGCCATGAGCAAAAAAGAGTCAACATTCACCGCTATGA
>CAXMPG010000033.1:0-13991 GCA_964195485.1 uncultured Desulfobacterales bacterium | reverse complement strand
CCATTTTCTGAACAGCATTGTTCATTAATGGCGGGCCACAGAAATACAATTCTAAATCTTCAGGTGCTTCATGATGATCCAAGTAATTTTCTATTACACAATTGTGAATAAATCCTACAAATCCATCTCCTTCTGTATCATTTACGTCTTTCTTTACTGTCCAATTATCTGCCTCTGCAGGATCAGATAAAGCAATAAAGAATTTGAAATTTGGAAAATCCTTTTCTAAAGCTCTAAAGTGTTCTATATAAAACAATTCTGCTTTAGAACGCCCTCCGTACCAATAGGTAACTTTTCTTCCAGTCTTTAAGGTTCTGAATAGGTGATATAAGTGTGAACGCATTGGAGCCATACCAGCACCACCACCGATATAAAGCATTTCTGATTCTGTTTCGTGAATAAAGAATTCACCGTAAGGTCCTGAAACTGTTACTTTATCACCTGTATTTCTAGAGAAAATATAAGAAGAAGCAACCCCAGGGTTCACATCCATCCAACCATTTTTCGCTCTATCAAAAGGAGGTGTTGCAATACGTACATTCAACATAATCTTACGTCCTTCAGCAGGGTAAGAAGCCATAGAATAGGCACGTTCAACAGACTCCGTATTCGTCATTTTTAATGGCCACAATTTGAAATTGTCCCACTCTGCTTTAAACTTTTCAGGATCACCTGGATGTTCTATTGGATGCGCTGTAATGTCAATATCCTTAAATTCTACGGTACAAACCGGAATTTCAATTTGGATATATCCACCCGCTTTATAATCCATGTCTTCAGGAAGCTCCACGATAAATTCTTTAATGAATGAAGCTACACTGTAGTTTGAAACTACTTCTGCTTCCCATTTCTTGATACCAAAAACTTCTTCTGGCACCTGAATTTTCATATCAGACTTTACTTTTACTTGACAACCTAAACGCCATCCTTCGGCAGCTTCTTTTCGTGAAAAGTGAGGCGCTTCCGTTGGAAGTAATTCACCTCCACCTTCTAATACCTGACATCTACACTGTACACATGTACCACCACCGCCACAAGCGGATGGCAAGAAAATTCCGTTATCACCTAACATAGATAATACAGAGCCTCCGGCTTCTACTTCTAATTCTTTTTCGCCATTCACGCTAATTTTCATTAAACCTGATGGTAATAGCTTTGCTTTTGCAAATAGAAGAATCGCTACTAAAAGAAACAATAAGAGTATGAATACTATTAATGTTACACTTATTACTGTACTTAATCCCATAATAATCTTTTTATCAAATTATAGTTCAATTCCCATAAAACTCATAAACGCGATACCCATCAAACCAGTAATGATGAAAGTAATTCCTAATCCACGTAATGGAGCTGGAACGTTAGAGTATTTAATTTTTTCACGAATAGCTGCAATGGCTACGATAGCTAAAAACCAGCCAATACCAGAACCGATACCAAAAGCTGTTGCTTGACCAATAGTAGAATAAGCTCTTTCTTGCATAAATAATGAACCACCTAAAATGGCACAGTTTACGGCAATAAGAGGTAAGAAAATTCCTAAAGCACCATAAAGAGCAGGAGCAAATTTCTCTACAATCATCTCTACCAATTGCACCATAGATGCAATAACAGCGATAAATAAGATAAAACCTAAAAAGCTTAAATCAAGTTCCGCAAAATCAGGGTCTAACCATGCTAAAGCACCTTCTTTAAGTATGTAGTTCTCTAAAAGGTAATTTACAGGAACTGTAATACCCAAAACAAAGATTACTGCAGCACCCAGTCCAACACCTGTTTTTACTGTTTTAGAAACAGCCAAGTAGGAACACATTCCTAAGAAATAGGCAAATATCATGTTCTCCATGAAAATGCCTTTTATCATTATATTAAATATTTCTTGCATGACTTTCTATTTAATTTTCAATTAATTTAGGATTACGCGAACGTTGAACCCAAATAATAATTCCAGTAATAATCAAGGCCATTGGAGGTAAAATGAACATGTTATTATTCATGTAACCCATTCCATAAAGACCGGTTAATTCTGCTGGATCGCCTAATAATTGGTATCCCATTAAAGAACCAGAACCTAATAACTCACGGAATACAGAAATGATAATTAATATCATACCATAACCAATTGAGTTACCTACTGCATCGAGCACAGAAGGCCAAGGTTTATTAGCTAAAGCAAAGGCTTCTAACCTACCCATAATAATACAGTTGGTAATAATCAAACCAACAAATACAGATAATGCTTTAGAGATTTCAAAAACGTATGCTTTTAGAACTTGATCAACAATAATTACCAAAGCGGCAACGACAACTAGTTGAACAATAATTCTGATTCGACCAGGAATGATATTTCTAATTAAAGAAATAATCAAGTTGGCAAAAACCAATACGAAAAGAACTGATAGAGACATTACAATGGCTTGTTTTACCTGCACTGTAATGGCTAGAGCCGAACAAATACCCAATACTTGTATAGTAATTGGATTTTCATCGTTAAGCGGGTTTGTAAGAAGTTTCATGTTCTTTTTAGAGAACAAACCTTCTTTCGGCTGTAATTGCTTAACTGCTATTTTTGGAGTATCGCTCATATCTAATTCTTATTTAAGCGTATTAAAATATGGTACATATAAATCAAGAGACCTGTAAAACATCTCGCCAACGCCTACAGAGGTAATTGTTCCACCCGTAATTCCATCAATTGCGTGCGGGTTATCTCTACCTCCACCACCTTTAAGAACTTTGATTGATACATATTTATCTCCTTCAAAAATGGTTTTACCAACGTATTGATTTTGAAATCTAGAAGCAGAAATCTCCGCACCTAATCCAGGAGTTTCTCCTTTATGTGCTAATGTTACTCCTTTTATGGTATTTAAATCTGACTCAAAGGTTACATATCCCCAAATCGGACCCCAAAGACCTGTACCTTCCATAGGAACTACGTATAAGGTTTTACCTTCTACTTCTGCCACATATAAAGGCCACTCTAAATCCAACTCTTTGATTTTTGCCACCATGGTTGCAGGATCTTTTTTAAACTTACTCTTTATAGGTTTAACCTTTGCCGAGTATATTTTTTGAAGTTCCACATTAAATGCATCTGCTTTATCCTTTCCAATTACGCCAGAATTTTCTGATTTAATTGAACCATCTTTCGCACTTACAACTAAACGTTTTTTGATTACCTGTTCAAATATTGCAGGTGCATCTGCCATGTCATCATCCTCAGCCATTACACCTGTAGCCATCAAGATGGCTTTCATTTTTTCTTGTCGTAAGTTAGCTTCTTGAGGTGCTTTTAACACCACAGCTAACGTTGCAAGAATAGTTCCTACCACAATCACTAATACAGCCGAAAAGCCAAAAGTGAAACCGTTACTATTTTTATCTAACGCCATAATAAATATCTTTAAGATTGACTAGTAGTCAATTTTGTTCTTTTTAAACGTTTAGAAATATTTGCTTCAATCACATAATGATCAACCAATGGTGCCATTACATTCATAAACAAAATAGCCATCATCATTCCTTCTGGATATGCGGGATTGAATACCCTTACCAGAATTGCAATAAATCCAATTAAGAATCCGTAAACCCATTGTCCTTTTGACGTTTGCGCTCCAGTAACTGGATCTGTTGCCATAAACACAACACCGAACATAAACCCACCTAACATAAGTTGGTGAATTGCGGGTAAATCCATGAACGCATTTGCTCCCCAAAGGTTGAACAACATACCCATTACGTAACCACCAACTATAGAAGATAACATTATTCTCCAACTAGCAATTCCAGTAATAAGTAATAGAACAGCTCCAAGTAAAATTGCAAAAGCAGAAGTCTCACCTACACTACCCGGAATAAATCCCATAAATGAGTTGTATAAACTATACGTTCCTTCGTTACTAAACATTTGCATAGTAGCTTCTGTAATTGGGTCTGATTTGTCTAACGCCACTGTACTTGCTAAATTACCTAAAGCAGTAGCTCCAGAGAATCCATCAACAACAGCACCACCATCTGTATCAATCCAAACTTTATCACCCGACATTTGAGTAGGATAGGCAAAGAATAAAAATGCTCTAGCCGTTAAAGCTACATTCACGATATTCATTCCGGTACCACCAAAAACTTCTTTACCAATAACAACGGCAAAGATGGTAGCGATGGCGATCATCCAAAGTGGGGTTCCAACAGGAACTATTAATGGAATAAGCATACCCGAAACCAAGAAACCTTCTTGAAGGGCGTGACCATTTTTCATTCCAAACATAAACTCTACACCTAGTCCAACGCCATAAGAAACGATAACAATAGGAAGTACTTTTTCTAAACCGAAAAGCATTTTCTCTAACATTCCGTCACCTAAAGCAGTAAACTCGCCTAAAGCCGCAAAATGCAAGTGACCGGTATTCCAAATACCAAAAATCAATGCTGGAATTAATGCAAATACCACGGTAATCATGGTACGCTTCAAATCAATCCCATCACGAATGTGAGATCCTTTTAAAGTAGTATGGGCCGGTACAAATAAGAATGTATCGAATGATTCAAAAAGTGGGGCTAGCTTTTCGTGCTTACCACCCTTTTCAAATAACGGCCTGTATTTTGACATGAAATCGCTCATAGTTCTTTCAAATTAAATATTATGCTAAATCAATTAATGCCTTATCCAAGGTCGTTCTAATAATATCTTGCACTTCTGTTTTTGAAGTACAAACAAATTCACACAAAGCGAAATCTTCCGGAGCAATTTCGTAGATGCCCATGGCTTCCATTTTCTCCAAATCGTATGCTAAACATTCTTTTATAAGTTGTACTGGATAGATGTCCATTGGGAATACCTTTTCATATTCCAGACTCATAACAAATGAGCGATTCTCTCCGTGAAGGTTGGTATTCAAATCGTACGATTTACCAGGCATCACAAAGCTTAAGAAAGTACGTGAATTACTAAACTTGTGTGTTCCTGGAGTCATCCATCCAAACATTTCCGTTTCGTTTCCTTCTTTAATAGCTACTACGGTAGAATCATGAAAACCTAAAAAGCCATCATTACCTACATTAGTTCCAGTAAGAACACTACCACTAATAATACGTGTATTTGAGTTATCAATATTACCAGCTGTAATACTTGATATTTTTGCACCTGCAATTGACTTCACATATTTTGGTCTAGTAATTTTACTACCCGCAACAGCTACTAATCTAGATACATCAAACTTACCCGAATTAAAGAATTTCCCAATAGTGGTTACTCCTAAGGCATTCAATGTCCAAACAACTTCACCTTTATTAATAGGTTGAACCTTATTTAATTGAATCCCTACATTACCAGATGGATGTGGACCAGAGAATGTGTTTGTAACTACATTTTTGGCTCCTTTAAACATATTGGATGCTGTTCTTTCTGTATGAATGTTCAAATGAACATCCCCATCAGTTAACATTGCCAATACATCCAATCCTTTTTGGAAATCAGTATCTTGACCATACAAAGCATAATCAAAATCAGCCGCTAAGGGTTCGGTATTAAATCCAGTCACAAAAATTGACCTAGGCATATCACTAGGATTTGCCATAATATCAAAAGGACGTTGCTTCAAGAAAGGCCACATTCCACTTTCTGTCAAAGAAGTAATCACTTCTTCACGAGAACTTGAATTTGGACTAAACTTCTTGTAAGTAGAAGCATTGTCGCTAGAAATAATTATTTCTAACATTTTTCGCTTTGCACCACGCTTAATTTCAATAATCTCTCCACTAACTGGCGAACAAAACTGCACTGCAGGCTTATTCTTATCAAAGAAAACTGCTGTACCGGCTTCCACCTTAGCACCTTCTTTCAATATTAGTTTTGGAGAAACCCCTTGAAAATCTGTGGGCTTTAAAGCAAAAACACTGGATGAGGAATCTGAAGTTACCTTCTCGGCTACTCCATCTAACTTGATGTCAAGTCCTCTTTTAATGTTTATATGCTTAGACATAAACTTATTGGTTTGAGATTTGTATATACGAAAGTCCTTTCCAAAAATAACTTTTGGAAGAATCAATTAAAGAAATCATATTTGAAAATAAATTCATAGAATAAATAGTCCATTTTATGACGGTGCAAATGTAAATAATTGTTTATTTGAAATATCATAAATATCTATTTTGTTAAGAAATATTAAAGGCTTTTCAAACACCTAATTTAAAAGGAAATATACCATGATAAATCTCATACACGGAGTATTAATTTTAGCTTTGACATTAATCAGCACCTTGTCTTTTGCGCAAGACGATGCGTATTTTGATCCGAACTACCTTCGTTACGACAATAAAGTATATGACCAAAACATAAAAACGGTTCAACTTTTTAGAGCGGGTTGGAATGAAGCGTTTCCAGTAATTGATTTAAATCAAGATGATCGTCTTCACCTCACCTTTGACGATTTAAACGACAATTTGAGAAATTTAGGCTATACTTTTATTCATTGCAATGCCGAATGGGAACCAACCGACCTCCTCAAAATCGAATACCTAGACGGTATGGAGGATAATTCAATTATGACCTATGGCTTTTCTAGTACGATGTATCAACCTTTTGTGAAATACGATTTAACGTTTCCTAATTCAGATGTTTCGATTACAAAATCTGGAAACTATATACTGTTAGTATATGATATGGATAACGATAATGCGCCTGTGCTTACTTGGCGATTTTTTGTAGCGGAATATTATACACATATTACCCCTGATGTTCATAGACCAACCCAAGCAAGGTACAGACAGAATAGCCATGAAGTAGACTTTACTATTTCGCAAAGTCAAATTCAGTTGGTACAACCATTCTCTTCTTTAAAAGTAATCGTTACTCAAAATCAAAATTGGGAAAACGCGATTACGGATTTAGTCCCAAGATTCATGAATGGCTCGCAGCTAATTTACGATTACGATGAGGAAAATATTTTTCCAGCAGGTAATGAATTCCGAACCATAGATATTAGGAATATTAATTACAACTCCATAACCACTTCTCATATTGCTACAATAGATGATACGCTAAATGCATACATTTTTCCAGACAAACCAAGAAGCTCTAAGGTCTACCTAACTACGCCAGATATTAACGGGCATTTCTATTTAAAAAATGATGATGTCCGCTTTGATAGTGATTTGGAAAGTGAATACATGAAAGTAAATTTAGCCCTTTTGTATCCGGCCAGGTTATTTAAAGCAGACATCTATATTTACGGTCAGTTTACTGGATGGGCTCTTGATGAGCAGTATAAATTGAAATGGAATGCTGCAAAGAAATCGTACGAAACATCTATATACATTAAACAAGGATATTACAACTACCTTTATATGTATAAGGCCCACGGTGCAGAGAAGTCGGATATCGCTATTATTGAAGGCAGCCACTCTCAAGCAGATAACGAATATAGTTTTTTTGTGTATTACAGAGAACCCGGACAGATTTACGACCGGTTAATTGGGTATACTACGGTAATCTATCCGGTGTACAATTTGGACAAGTAGAGTATTCTAATCTTATTCTACCATCAATTACAGGTCATCTGATTGGTTAAAAAAAACCAGCGTTAACACCAACAATCGCAAGGGGAGTATTACACCATAACACATTGTTAACCAGTATTTATCATTCTACTAATTCTTTCGCCTTGTTCCAAAGGCTTTTTCCTTTATTCTTAATCTCCTGTCCAGCATCCTTTAGGTTCTCTGTCGTGGAGTACTTATTTAAATATTCAATAAAGGTTTTGGAATTCTCAAGGGTATTAAAGATTTCTTCGGTATGAGGTACATTTTGCGCTTTCATTTCTTTTTCCCAGTCTACTTGAGCCAAAATTGAGAACATATATTTTGTCGCTATTTTACTTAAAAAATACTTATCATAAACGCTATTTAGCATTCCTCCAGGTTTTCTATTTTTTAGGTGCTCGATTGATTCATCTATTTTTTCTTTATCGCTTAAAGAGATTAATTCACTTGTTTTTAGCTTTGTTAATGACGTAATAGCTTTTTCATTTTCCTCCTTCTTTAAATATAAAAAAGCTTCTACAGACCATATGACCTCGTTTTCTAAACTAATTTCTTTTGCATCTTTCAAAAACATTTCGAAATCTTCCAAAGCACGAACTTCATCAATATCTCTATCCATCATTAACCGGTCAAACCCGCGAAATAAATGATTTAACGAATGAAAGCCTATATGTGTTTCTTCATTATTAAGGTTGCCCCATTTAAACATAGCTCTGGTGTAGGGTAAATCAACGGCCTTATTATTGTTTAGCCAATCTATATTTCTTGAAAACTCATCTTCCGATAAATAATGCAACCCTTTTTCAAAAAACAAGAACCCTCTAAAATACTGCAGCAATGTTTTTATTTCAGAGTCGGGTAGTAATTCTGGATTTGTTTTGGAACATTCATAAAGCGCTACTTCTTTCCCTAAATTCTGACTTAAAATTAATATCGCACTTAATACAGCATGCTCTATATTTTGAACATATATTTTATTTTCTCCTGTAAGAAGTTCTCTTCTTTTGCTTATAGGATCTCCATAAATCAAATTAAACGCTTCTACTAAAGTTGGAAAAATATCTTCATCTGTTTCCATTATAAAATCTTCCATATTTTTAAAATCCCTATAAATAGAAACATATTGCATCAAGGATAAGCTATCTGAATTCTCAACATCATCTTTTACTACTTTATTGAAAATTCTATCTAAATCAGATTTAAAAGATTGAAATTCTGGTGAGATTGTATTCTTCTCAGCGGAAGATCTAATTAGTATTTTACCAAATTTATAAGGCGCAATTTTATACGAATCTAGGATTTCTACGAGTTCTTTTTTATCATTTTCTAATAACGCTGCATCTGTTTCATTCTCATTAGAACAACTCACCGTTAAAACTAGTATTAATGCTAAAATTATATTTTTCATATTTAGGTTAGTTTGGTCTAATGTTAGGTAACTGAACCAATCTGAGACTAATCAATGGCTTCTTCCCTAAATTACCCTGTATCAAACGACCGTAAATATCTTTATCCGATTAGTGTCGGCTTTTCATTTATTCATCCACAGATTCATCCAGAAATTCGGAATGTAATGAATAGTACTAAATTAGGTGTTTTGGCAAAGACAAACCCTACGGCAAGTAACTGAATTTCATGACATTTATCAATGTGAAAATGACTAAACAACCCCTCTACTCTATTCAGGGTTTTGGTTTTTTTAGGCCTCCAATTCTAAGAATGGGCAAAGTGCTGTTTATCGCGAGATCAAAACAGTAGAGTTCATGAATTAACCAAAGTCCATTGGTTTGTATTCTTATATACTTAACAGGTTGCCATAAAGTTACTAATTTAGAAATAGTAAATTGAAATGATTACCGCAATTACCATTCTTCTTCCACCTCTTTTACTTCTTCTTCTAAAACGCTTTCAGGCACTTTAGTTATCCATGTATATATATCATCTGCCAAGGTATTAAAATAGGTGTCCAGACTAATTTTTGCCGTTTCTCCATAATATTTAAGTGAACCATCTTTCTTAAAAAATGAATGGTAATCAGAATACGATTTATCCCCGTTTGAGGTATACATATCTCCAACCTCAAAGTTTAGTTGATACTTACCATCTTTAAACTTGATAAATATTTGATACTTAAAATCATAATTGTGCATGCTATACTTCATTTCACGTACCGCATAGCCACTCACTGTAATGCTCTTTTCTTCTAGGTTAAAGGTATCAACTAAGGCTGGGGTTTTATATGTTAAATCAGCCCAAGACCTAGCGCGATTAAACAGTTCTAAAGCAGGGATGCTATCCATCTGATAAACTACTGGTTTATACCCATTAACCTGCAAATCAAATTTCTGAGCAATGCCTGAAAAACTTAGAAATGTAATTGCAACCGTAATAATCACTTTTCTCATGTGGATCATTTTAAAACGAAGCAAAATTATGACTTCAAAAAAAACTAATACCTGATATACGTTAGTAGTAACCACTCAAAAACGATAAAAAAAAACACCGTCTCCTTTCGGAAACGGTGCTTTCAATTATTTCTTATCCCTAACTTAAAACGTCACCGGTAGTGTCATTTCTTTTCCATCTCTTAAAAATACCACATCTGTAGTATCCCCTTTTTTGAATTGACTTAATGCTTTCATATATCCCATCATATCTGGCACATCTACCTCACCCATTTTGATAACAACATCACCCATTTTCATTCCTGCTTTTTCAGCTGGTCTATCGGTGCTTGTTCCATCAATTCTCATTCCTTTACCATCATATAAATAATCTGGCACTACACCTAATGTCACCGAGTACTTTGGGGCTTTTTGTGATTCTTCGCCTTTGGTTTTACGGTAGGTTAATTTTTCAATATCATCTAAATCGGATACTACTTTCTCCACGTAATTCAATAATAAAACCATCCCATCAAAGTTTATTTTTTCTACATCATCCGTTGGTTTGTGGTAATCTTCATGTTGTCCAGTAAAAAAGTGTAATACTGGATATCCTTTCAAATAAAATGAAGTATGGTCAGATGGACCAACGCCCGATTCTTTTTTCATCAAATGAAACATTACCGGATCATTTGCTTTATCTAAAACCCAACCAAAACTTGGCGAAGTGCCAGTACCATAAACCATTAATTTATACGACATCCCTAATCTTCCAACCATGTCAAAATTCATCATGTAAGAAATTTTTGAAGTATCAATCGTAGGGTTTTTCATGTAATAATTAGATCCCCAAAGTCCTTTCTCCTCCCCAGAAAAAGCAAGTATAAGATAGTTATGTTTCTTATTGTTTTCTTTCAAGTACTTCGCCAATTCAATGATTAATGCTACGCCACTCGCATTATCATCCGCACCATTATGAACTTCTGGCTCCCCTTTATAACGAGATCCATCGCCACCCATTCCTAGGTGATCGTAATGTGCGCCAAGAACAATAGTATGTTCTGCTCCGTTATCAATATATCCAATTACATTTCTGCCAGTAACAGGGTCATAGTTTTTATTTTGTTCCGAAGGTGCTTTATGTGGATTAGCCTTGGGTGTGTAAGTAAAATCTTGATAAAATCCATTATCTCCTTTTGGTTCTAAACCAATCGCCTCAAACTGCTTCACTAAATATTTAGCCGCCTTTTTTTCCGCCTTTGTACCGGTTTCTCTACCTTCTAGTTCATCACTAGCTAGGTATTCAATTACTGTGGTCATATCCTCCTTGGGAGTTTGAGCACTAACTGAAATAATTATGAAGCTGAAAAATGCTAAAAACGAAAACTTAGTCATATGTAATAATTCTAATACTATTTAAATAATGCGGCAAATTTAACACAACCATCTATCACAGAAATGGGACTAAATCATTTCTATTGTCAGAAAAATGTCAGATAAAAAAAATAGCTATTTACAGTGCCAATTTGAACAAGTGGAAATGTTACCTTCGCACGCTCAAAACTATAGTACTGATGAAAAAATATTTTTTATTCCTAATTGCGCCAGCGATCCTTCTTTCTTCATGTGGAGATTCTGGTTATAACTCAGAAAATGGAGATTCCGATGGTTACTCAGGAGCGACTAAAAAAAGTGAAGTACATTACAAAGAAGAATTACACCTTACTAATGTTCGTCAATTAACTAACGGTGGAGACATTGCGGAAGCATATTGGAGTTTTGATGATTCTAAATTAGTTTTTCAAGCTAAATATGAGAAATGGGATGCCGAATGTGACCAAATTTTTGTTGCAGATTGGTCTAAAGATGATTTAGTTAAAGAAAAACCTAAAATGGTAAGTACTGGACTAGGAAGAACTACTTGTTCCTATTTCTTACCTGGTGATACCACGGTTCTTTATGCATCTACGCATTTAAGAGATGAAGCTTGTCCTCCAGTTCCAGAAAAAAGAGAAGATGGTAAGTACATCTGGCCAATTTACGCAGGGTTTGACATTTTTGTAGCTGACTTAGAAGGGAACATTACACAACAATTAACAGATTGGGATGGCTATGATGCGGAAGCAACAGTTTCTGCTCAAGGAGATAAAATTGTATTTACATCTTTACGTACCGGAGATTTAGAGTTATTTACTATGGATATTGATGGTGGTAACGTAAAACAAATTACCTATGATTTAGGTTATGATGGTGGCGCTTTTTTCTCTCCAGATGGAACGCAATTGATTTTCCGTTCTTCTAGACCTAAAACAGCAGAGGATATAAAAATTTACAAAGATTTACTAGTTCAAGGTTTAGTTATGCCAACGGCTATGGAACTTTACATTTGTGATGTAGACGGAAGTAACCTAAGACAGCTAACCGAATTAGGCGGAGCTAATTGGGCGCCATTTTTTCACCCTGGTGGAAAGAAAGTTATATTCTCATCTAACCATGAAAATGAAGCGGGATATCCGTTTAACTTATTTATGATAAATACAGATGGTACTGGACTAGAAAAAATATCATATGATGGTGTTTTTGATGCATTTCCAGTATTTTCTAATAATGGCAAAAATTTGGTATGGTCATCTAACCGTAATAACGGTGGAACCCATGAAACCAATTTATTTGTAGCCGACTGGGTAGATTAATAATCTCAAAATTAGAAGCTGGAAACACGAGTAAAAGGTTTTCAGCTTCTAATTTTAATTTTTCTTCGAAAGAAAAGTTTATACATATTTTGAAAGAAATCAACAATAAAATCGCTTTATGGCTCAAACGAATAGGTTGGGTTGGATTTGCATTCTTTTTAATTAAAGGGCTAGCTTGGATTGCCGTATGGTTAGGTTTCTCGCACTATTTTGAATGGTAACATTCTTAAAGTAGCTTCCCTAAATATAATTACTTCCTTTCTTTTAAAGACAAACTGTATTTTTACACCAAATAATAAATCATGATGAAGTCTATCTTTAACTTTAGTGCCATAGGTGTACTACTAATTTCCATTGTTTCCTGTAATACAGAAACGAAACCAACCATTCCAAGTTTCACTATTGATATGAATATATCAAACACGCTTATGGATTCGGCATACTTATTCTCTCTTGGTGCGGATGGATGGGATATATTGGATTCCGCAAAAGGGGATAGTGGTAAATTTCACTTTACCGGTTCTATTTCTGGCGCAGATTATTTTGCTGTTGGTGATAAAAACAGAAGTTACTCGGTGAAGTTTTTAGCGGATAACAGTCCTATTTTAATTACGGGAGATTTTGAAAAACCAGGCGAAGAAACTATTACTGGCTCTGCAGTTTACAACGAATATTTAGCTATTCAGGATAGTTTGTCCATTTTTGATATGCAAATGGAAGGAATTATAGCAAAATACGATGCCGCAGAAGAAGCAAATGATACCGCATCATTAAGTTTTATTGAAGATGAATATTATACTTTCAAAGAGCTTAAAGACAAATGGCTTTTAGGTTGGGTAAAAGGTAATCCTAAAAGTTATGTCGCTCAATTCTTTATCGTAAACCCACTTATTTATAGCGTTACTACCGAAGAATTAAGAGCGTTATTCGATAACATTTCTACGGAAACTTCCACTTCAGGAATGTATACGATGATTGAAAAACGCTTAACAATTTTAGAGAATAGTGCCGTAGGTCAAGCTGCACCTGATTTCACTATGAATGATAGTACAGATACCCCTCAAACTTTGTCATCTCATTTTGGAACCTATTTATTAATCGATTTTTGGGCTTCATGGTGTGGCCCTTGTAGAGCTGACAATCCGCAAATGGTTGAAATTTACAACACCTACCACGATAAAGGCTACAATGTATTTGGCGTATCGCTTGATGCTAAAAGAGACCGTTGGTTAAAGGCTATTGCGGATGATGAATTAACATGGGACCATGTTTCAGATTTAAAAGGTTGGAGCAATGCCGCAGCAAAGCTTTATGGCGTTAATTCCATACCTCACACGGTATTACTAGATCCAAACGGAGTAATCATTGCCCGTGG
>CAXMPG010000032.1:0-7342 GCA_964195485.1 uncultured Desulfobacterales bacterium | reverse complement strand
GCGTGTTTTTTTACTTAGCGCTCTTTGCGTGAATATTTTAAAATGCTTTACGTAACCAAATTAGCTTCTACTCATTAATCAAATTCAAAGTAAAACAAGCCACCAAGGCGGCCGTTTCTGTTCTTAAACGAGCAGAACCTAATCCCGTTTTTAACCAACCATTTTCAGTAGCCAAAGAAACTTCCGTTTCCGTGAAATCTCCTTCCGGACCAATTAGAACACCTATACTAGAATTTGTATTGGCCATATTCTTTAAATGTGCCTCACTACCACAACCACCGTTACAATGTGCAATAAACTGCTGCTCAAATTTGCCTGTTTTAATAAACTCTGAATATTTAACAGGCTCATTAATTACAGGCATATACGCTTTCCAAGATTGCTTAACGGCTGAAACGATAATTCGTTCCATGCGTTCTAGCTTGATAACCTTACGTTCGGAGCGACTGCAAATAATGGGCGTGATTTCATCCACACCCATTTCCGTCATTTTTTCAAGCATCCATTCGTATCTGTCATTCAGTTTTGTGGGTGCGACAGCAATATGAATTTTGTGTTTTTTTGGTTCGAAATGTTCGGTTTCAAAAATGGTTACTTCACACTTTTTTTGGTTTGGAAAAACCACTTTAGCAGTGAAAATATCTCCGATACCATTACTAATAGCTAATAAGTCACCCGCTTGAAGTCGTAATACTTTTATGGCATGTTTAGACTCTTCTTTGGGTAAGTATTCTAAATCTTGCGTTGCGCCATGTATGTAAAAAAGTGTCATTTTTTGTTCTAAGTATTTGTGTTTCCACAAGATTTATTTTTTCTTCCCGCCTACCCTGACTTGTGCTGAGCCTGTCGAAGTAGCTTTTGTCGAAGGGTCTTCCGTCTATCTAATTCCTTCCTTTTTCAAGAATGCTCTATACGTTCGTGCGTTTTTTTGATGGCTACTATAACTGCTTGCAAAATTGTGATATCCTGAATAATCAGGTTTAGCGCACATGTAAATATAATTGCTTTTGTATTGATTTAAAACCGCATTTAATGCATCAGTACCCGGGAACCCAATTGGGCCAGGTGGTAGTCCGGTGTGAATGTAGGTATTGTACGGAGATTCAATTTTTAAATCGGCATAATACACTCTATGAATACCCGGTTTGTTTAGCGCAAAAACTACGGTGGGGTCAGATTGTAATCGCATGCCAATGGTCAGTCTGTTTAAATATAACCCGGCTACTTTGGGCATTTCATCGCGTTTTTTTGTTTCCGCTTCTACGATAGATGCCAGTATAGATACCTTAACGGGTGAAAGCCCGATGTTTTTTGCTTTCGCCTTATTATTAACGGTCCAAAAATGTTTAAATTCTTGGTGCATTCTTTTAACGAATTGGGTTCCGCTAGTGTTCCAATAAAGCTCGTAGGTGTTCGGAATAAACACCGCTTGAACAGTTTGTATATTAAGTCCATTTTCTTTCATCCACTCCGTATTTAGAATGGCCGTAATAATTTCTGTGGAGTCAGCTTCAATTTGGTTAGAAACCAACGCAGCTAATTGCGTAAGTCGAGAAATGTTGTGAAAAGTGACTTTTATAGCGGTTTGTTTACCTGCTCTTAAATGATCTACCAGTTCGGTGTTGCTCCAACCATTTTCAATAATGTAGCGACCTGCTTTTACTTTATTAGGATAGTTTTTTTGGTCAGCCACCCACTCAAATGATTCTTGATTATTAATAATGCCTTGTTCTTTTAACTCAGAAGTAACTTTGGTGTAATCCCAATCGGAGTAGATATAAAATTCGACTTGATCCTTATCCATTTTCACATTAGCCAACTTTATATAGCTATAAAAATGATATCCAAACATAACACCACCAAGGAGTAGTATTCCTAAAATGGTTAGAATTATGAGTTTTAAATTAGTAGATTTCTTTTTCTTCTTAGCCATTAACTATGCATTATAACATTGGAAAAATAATTCATCTTGCCACTGCTTATTTATTCTGAGCCATTCTTTTTTAATTCCTGTTTGTTTAAAGTTGCTTTTTCAAAAAGCGCAATACTTCTGGAGTTTCCCGAGGCAATACTGCAATACAGCTGATGCAATCCTAATTGATTAAAAGCGTAATTCTGAAGTTCAGATAAAGCCAATAAAGCGAAACCTTTTCCTTCATAATCGGAATCAATCATAATTCCAACTCCAGCTCTTTGGTGAAGCGGTTCAAAATCAAATAAATCTAGGCAGCCAACAGGTGTTCCATTTTTCTCAATAATTAAACGAACTTGTTTATCCGTATAGATATCGTTTACAGAATCAATGTATAGTTGTAATAGCTTACGAGATAATGGGCGAGTGGTAGCGCTTGAAAACCAAACACGGTCATCGTTTTCCCATTCATATAGCTTTTCTAAATCAGCAGGTTCAATAGCTCTTAACTTGATTTGATTATCCATTATATTTTACTTTTCCCTCAAAAACAAATTGTGCTGGTCCGGTTAACCAAATGTTCGAGTAGTTCCCATTGTCAAAGTCAAAACTCACGTTTAAATCGCCTCCTTTTACAGTTACTGGAACGGAGCTTAGAGAAACTAACCCGTTTTTGTGTGCGGCAATTGCTACAGCGGTAGCCCCAGTTCCACAAGCAAGTGTTTCATCTTCCACTCCGCGTTCGTAAGTTCTCATTACAATGGTGTTGTTTTTAGCGGTCGCAAAATTTACGTTTATGCCTTCCGTAGTATACGGACTGTTTTGTCTGATTTTCCTCGCTATACGAACAAAATTTTCTTGCGGGATTTCGTTCATGAATTCCACATAATGCGGAGATCCGGTGTCTAATTCAGAACGTGTTTCGTTCACTTTGATACGATGTACATCTTGCATTTGTAGCGAAATAACATCTTCTAATACTTTCCCCTTATGCGGTCCATCAATGGCCAAAAATGTGGCTTCTGTTTGGATGATTTTTAAGTCGTGCGCAAACTGAATGATACAGCGTCCGCCATTTCCACACATGGTGCTTTGATTACCATCACTATTGAAATAGACCATTTTAAAATCGTAACCTGCTTCGTTTTCTAGGAGAATAAGTCCATCAGCGCCAATACCAAAATGACGCGTGCAAAGTGCATTGATTAATTCTGTATTCGTAGAATCAAAGAGTAGTTCGCGATTATCAATCATGATAAAGTCGTTACCGGTGCCGTTGTATTTGTGAAATTTGATGGTGGACATATTGATATTCTGTTGAGATTCAAAAATAAGTTTTAGATACGGAAAGGGGAATGGTTAGGGTTGTTTTTTATTTTAAGGTTGGCTTTGGGCTAGGGCGGTTGGCTTTTGGCTAATGCTAAGGCAAAGGCAAAAGCAAAAGCCAGAAAAAGCCTTCGCCAAAAGCCTTCGCCAAAAGCAAAAATAAAGCCTTCGCCAAAAGCCAAAGGCCATCGCTAAAATCCCCAAACCATACACCCAAATATTTACCGTTTACACCAGAGTTACTGTTAAAGAACCCTAATAAAAATAGGCTTTAACAAATTTTATAGCCATCCTGAAATCAGGGATATAATAAGCCACTTAGTTTTGAGTTAAGAAAAAATTACTCCAATATTAATAGTATAAAAACATATAGAATGAAGAATTATATAGGACTTTTTACAGCCGCATTCTTAGGCGGGATAATGTCGGTTTCGGCAGTGAATTACTTTCAAAATAATGATCAATCAAATAACTATTTCAATACAGAAAACGTAGTCGATGAAATGGTAAAGCCAGCGCTATTTACCGAGAGCCAACGCGTTTCTACCTACATAGATTTAAGTGCCGCAGCCGAAGAAGTGGTGCGAGAAGTCGTTCATGTGAAGGTGACTCAAGAAGGCCAGGAAATGATTAAATACGACCCAATGGAGTTCTTTTATAACGGTAAAGCGCAAGGAAAAAAATTTAAAGCACCTGATAAACAAGGCTCTGGTTCTGGAGTGGTAATAAGTGAAGACGGATATATAATTA
Source organism: uncultured Desulfobacterales bacterium (assembly GCA_964195485.1). Lineage (GTDB taxonomy): Bacteria > Bacteroidota > Bacteroidia > Flavobacteriales_G > Salibacteraceae > CAJXZP01. The sequence goes on along the minus strand of CAXMPG010000032.1, from coordinate 3,354 downwards.
CCAATAATCACGTAATTCAAGGGGCTGATAGAATTGAAATTGTGTTTAATACTAATGAAAGTTACCTAGCTAAAGTGGTAGGAGCAGACCCCTCGACCGATTTGGCTTTGTTGAAAATTGAAGCTACTAATTTGAAGGCGATAGCTATTGGAAATTCCGATAACATTAAGCTAGGTGAGTGGGTGTTAGCAGTAGGAAATCCGTATAATTTGAATTCTACGGTAACGGCAGGAATTATTTCTGCGAAGGCAAGAAACATTAACATCTTACCAAACACGAATGGCAATCCGCCATTAGAAGCGTTTATTCAAACGGATGCAGCGGTTAATCCCGGCAATAGTGGAGGCGCTTTGGTAAATGCGAGGGGAGAATTGATTGGAATAAACTCGGCTATTAAATCCCCAACGGGTTCTTATTCGGGGTATTCATTTGCTATTCCTGTAAATATCATGAAAAAAGTGGTGACTGATATTATGGAATATGGGGTGGTACAACGTGCTTTTATCGGAGTTTCTATTCGTAATATTAACGCAGAGTTGGCAAAAACAGAAGATTTAAAAACCATGAGTGGGGCGTTTGTAGCAGGACTAGCTGCAGCTGGTGCAGCTACTAAAGCAGGCATTAAAAGAGGAGATATAGTTACTTCGGTAAACAATGTAAATGTAAAATCAGTAGCCGAATTACAGTCGCAAATTGGAAGATATACTCCGGGAGATGAAGTTTTGGTGGGTGTAAATCGTAACGGAGATACAAAGCAATTCACCCTTGAGCTTAGAAATAATAAAGGAACTACGGATGTGTTAAAAGCCGAAGAAAGTTATTTATCTGATTTAGGAGCCGATTTTGACAATGTGAGTGATGAATTGAAAAAAGGATTGGAAATTAATTATGGAATCTCGGTGCAGAATATTAGGTCGGGTAAATTCCTTAAATCAGGAATGAAAGAAGGATTTATTATTACCCATATTGATAATGTTCGGGTAAAAGACCTCAAAGAATTCGAAAATACATTACGTTCAAAAAATGGTGGCGTTTTATTTAGTGGGCTATATCCTAATGGGTATAGGAAGTACTACGGAGTAGGTATGTAAAGTGTGTTTGGTACACTAACTAACCAATTAAAAGTCACTCATTTTGGGTGGCTTTTTATGATTCAAAAAACCCTAGAAATACTATTTTCGCAGTCTCAAAATTTATAAAAACTTCAAATAAAAAAACATGGTTGAAGAAACGTATAAGGAGTCGTATAACAAAGAAATGGACTCTTTTGTTGAGCAAAAACGTCAGGCAGTAAGCTTGGCTACTTCCGTAGGTAATCTACTCCTAAACCAATCAGTAGAGTTAGTTCTTTTTAGAAACGATTTAGCAGATACTTCTGTTTCTGAAAAAATTCAATTAATGGGTTACGCTAAAAACGTAGTAAACAAACCTATTGATATTAAGGATGTTGCGCATATTGCAGCCACCATGAATACCATGAATTTAGCTCCGGCTAAAATTGATATTGGTAAATTGGCAGCTAATTGGATGGAACAATCGGAATTTAAAACCATCGAAGAATTTTTAGATTCTGTTTTAAGTGGTTTCCTTTTAGACAAAGCAAACAATGCAGAACCGCGTGATGTGGTTTTATTTGGTTTTGGTCGAATCGGTCGTTTGGTAGCGCGTGAGCTTATCAAGCAATTCGGTAAAGGACAACAATTACGCTTACGTGCAATTGTTACCCGTAGTAACGATGATGCAACTATTATTAAAAGAGCCGCTCTTTTACGTAACGATTCTGTTCACGGAAAATTTGCCGGTTCAATTATAGAAGATTTAGAAAACAAGCAACTAGTTATCAATGGTCAACAAGTTTTAATGTTGGGTACCAAAGATGCTGGCGCTATGGATTATGAATCTTATGGCATTACAAATGCGTTAATGATTGATAATACCGGTGTTTATACCAGTAAAGAAGCTTTAGGAATTCATATGCGTGCAAACGGTATTTCTAAAGTGCTTTTAACGGCTCCAGGTGCAGGTATTCCAAACATTGTGTATGGAATTAATCATTTTGATTTAGACCTTGATGCCGTTGATATTTATTCCGCAGCATCATGTACAACTAATGCTATTTCGCCTGTATTAAAAGTGGTGAATGATAGTTTAGGTTTAGAACAAGGACACGTTGAAACCATTCATGCCTATACCAATGATCAAAACTTGTTAGATAACATGCATAAGAAACCTCGTAGAGGAAGAAGTGCAGCTATCAACATGGTAATTACTTCTACGGGTGCGGGTAAAGCGGTAGCCAAAGTAATTCCTGAGTTAGACGGGTTATTAACAGCAAATGCGGTGCGTGTTCCTACACCAAACGGTTCTTTAGCTATCTTGAAATTGAAAGTTAAAAAAGAAACCAGTGTAGAAGGCGTTAATGCTTTAATGCGTGAGGCAGCACTAAACGGTAACTTGGTTAACCAAATCAATTATCAAATGGACCCAGAATTAGTTTCTAATGATATTATTGGAAACACCTGTTGTTCTGTTTACGATTCTAATGCAACTCTAGTGCACACCGATGGGAAGAACATCGTTCTTTACGCTTGGTATGACAATGAGTTTGGATACGTAAAACAAGTAATTCGTTTGGCTAAATACATAGCGCAAGTAAGAAGATTACATTACTACTAAAATTAGTAGAACACTATATTTAAAGGCTGTTTCACGTTAGTGGAGCAGCCTTTTTTGTGCCATGTAAATTAGATTTGGGCGTAACCCTTCCTTACTTTATTCCGCTACCGCGTCATAAAATAATTCACGGTCGGGCTTTCCGCTACTACTCCTCGCTGCGCTGTGGGGTAACCGCTACTATCCCTTACGCAAAATAGTTAGTCAATGAATCAGGAAACTGCCAAAACAAGACGAGATACAGATGGACACATTATAGTTTTTCAATGCTGTTTGCAAAACAGGATTAGAAATACTTTGTGGCAGTCGTATAATGAAATTAATAGTAGCTTAATAACATTACCAAAGAGATGTTCTAATCCGTCAAATGACGGAAAACCTCTAAAACATGACAATCTGCAATTGGGTACGGTTGCTTTTATTCATAAAATGATTTATACCTCATAAGTCTGGCGATTGGTGCTAATAACTTAAATATTTTTTTTTGAACTTTCCAATTGGGATGAGCTAATCTTATTTCTTTATTAAAATGAAGTAAGATTAGCGCTGTCCTAAACAAATTTGGACTACCATTTTTATTCAAATTACCTTGATTTGCAAGAATAAAAAAGGATTCAAATAAGCTGTCAATTTTTAAGGCAGGGAAAAATTCTTGCACATAATATGCATCTGCCTCGCCAG
>CAXMPG010000031.1:0-4624 GCA_964195485.1 uncultured Desulfobacterales bacterium | reverse complement strand
ACAGCAGGTACCTTTAACGTAATGTTTCAAATCTCAGATGTTAATGGGACGTACATGGATACGCTTGCAGCTTATGTAGATGTGGTTAATTGTCCTACTCCAGTAGCTGAATTTGCCGCTAACAACACACGAATTTGCCCGGGCGACTGCATTAACTTTACCGATCAAAGTCAAAATATGGTTGTTGGCCAGTCTAGTTGGGCATGGTCATTTCCTGGTTCTGATTCCACGGTATCTGTTCAACAAAACCCCTCGAATATTTGTTACCAAATACCAGGTGTATATACGGTGATTCTTACCGCAACCAATTCAACGGATACGGATACAGAAGTGAAGGTAAATTATATTAGGGTTGACTCTTGTTTGCCTCCAGTAGCTGATTTTGCGATTGAAAAAGATAAAATTTGTCAAAACACATGTGTGAGACTATTCAACCGATCTTTACGTGCAGATTCTATTCAGTGGAAATTCTTTGGTGCGACCACAATGCCACAGGGTAGTCATGAATCAAATCCTGTAGTTTGTTATTCTGATACTGGATTATTTGATGTTGAATTAATGGCCTTTAATCCATATGGAGTGCCAGATATTGAGTTAAAACAAGACTTTGTTTCGGTAAAAGCATTCCCTACAATACAAGCTCCGGCAGATGAAACAGTCCTTATTGGCCAATCAGTTACGCTGAGAGCATTTGGTAGCGGTAATGGTTTTAGATGGTCACCAGATGATGGGAGTATTGATTGTCCGTTTTGTGCGCGTGTGAGTGTATCTCCTTTAGAAAACACGAAGTATTACGTTACCAATATTAATGAGAATGGTTGTGAAAGAACAGATTCAGTAAATGTAATTGTTATTGAAAATTACTACCGTGGTGTGCCAGATGCTTTTTCTCCTAATGGAGATGAAGAGAATGATGTTTTATATGTGTACGGAAACGGTATTTCTAAGTTGGAGTTATACATATATAACAGACAAGGTAAGATTGTATTTGAATCAAGAAGTAAAGAAATAGGCTGGGATGGTACTTTTAAAGGAGAGTTAATGGAAGCAGGTGTTTACGCCTATTTCGTGATGCTAACTTATGAAAGTGGATTTCAAGAAATTTTAAAAGGGGACGTAACGTTAGTTAGATAGGGGATATGAAAAAACTAATATTATTTTTAGCAGTAATCATGCTTTCTCAGGTTAGTATTGCGCAATCAACGGAGCCAATTATGACTCAGTTTTACAATACACCTTTGCAAGTTAACCCTGCTAATGCGGGACTGTTTGCGGGTAGGGCTAGAATAATTACAAATTTTAAGCGACAGTGGGAATCTATTGGAGAACCATTTCAAACCATTGCATTCTCAGGAGATTATCAAATTGCGAGAGATGTAACGGGTGCTGATTTTTTCGGTATGGGCATAGACATTAATCAAGATAAAGCCGGAGTTTCTGAACTTTCAAATTTATCGGCAAATGTTTCTTTTAGCTTCACAAAAGCATTAGATAGTAGAAAAAGTCATTTTGTTTCTGTAGGATTACAGGGTGGTTACGGACAAAGAAGTATTTCTACCGCCAACATTAACTGGGGAAACCAATGGACCCAATATGGCTTTGATAACCGTATTGTAACGGCAGATCAAGCTATTGATGAATCAACCAGCTTTTTTGATATGGGAGCAGGTGTAAATTACTTTTATTCGCAAAGAGACGATGCTTTAAAGTTGTATCTGGGTGTAGCCGCTTATCATTTAACTAAACCAATAATGTCTTTTATGGGAAGTGAAGAAGAGCAAATTGGAAGACGGTTTAATGTGAATGGTGGATTAAGATATCAATTTGGTCATTCTGGAAACTTCTCTGTTTATCCAAATTTCATCTACTCTTGGCAAGGACCAAGTAGCATCTTGATTTATGGAACCGATTTAGAATACCGTATTGAGGATGGTTCTCGTTCTACTGGAACAAAGAAATACACCAGTTTTGCGGTAGGGATGTATCACAAAGTAAGTCAAACGCTTTCGCCAGTAGTGAAATTACATAAAGCAGGTTTCTCGCTTTACATTTCGTATGATTTTGAAATAGGTAATATTACACGCGTAACCAACGGACAAGGTGGAATGGAAGTAGCCTTAAAATATAGAGTAGGCTTTAGAAGTGGTAAGGATAAACGAAATATCAATAACGCCTTTTTATAAGCTTAACCAATCAGTTTTTTTTTGCCTCGTCAAGACTTGTTTTGGCGGGGCTTTTTTACGGCTAATTAGTCATAGTAACTTGATTAAGTACTTATTTAAGTTACTTTTGTATTGGAACGTTAAAAAGTCATATTATGAAAGTAGTTAATTATACCGATTTAAGATTAAATCTAAAAAAGTGGTTAGACCTGGTGGTTGATGATGTGGAAGAGTTAATAATTAAGCGAAAAAACAATCAAGATTTGGTTTTGGTTTCCCTAGAAGAGTATAACTCCTTAAAAGAAACCAGCTATTTACTTTCGGGTAAAAATAGAGAGGTATTGATGAAATCTGTGGCAGAATCAAATGCAGGTAAAATGGAAGAACATAATCTTATGGAATAATGAGGATTATATGGACATCTACCGCTTGGACAGATTATTTATATTGGCAATCTACCGATAAAAAGAAGCTTAAAAGGATTAATGAACTCATTAAAGCCACCCTACGTGACCCATTTAATGGAATAGGTAAACCAGAGTCTTTAAAGCATGATTTAAAAGGCTTTTGGTCTAGGAGAATTGACAGTGAACATCGATTGGTATACGCCTATAAAGAAAATGAATTAGAGATAATAGCGTGTAGATATCATTATTAAGCAGTACATGCTTCAAATTCATTCAAAGAGTATTGCTATTCCTATCAGAAATTAAGAAAAGCCAAGTGATGACTGTATATTGCAATACTTTGACCCAATACTTTAATTAAATAGGGGTTATCCCCTTTATATGCCTTTGTTATAATAAGTTATATTTGGATTGAAGTTGTACGGTCATTCTATGGCAGCAGCTTTGTAACTTTTTTTATACTTATTATTAACTTATTTTCTTAATTATTATGAGACTAAATTCTCTCTCTCTCTCTCTCTAGTTTTACTAGGGTTGTGTTCAACTAATTTAAAGGCCCAATTGTATTCTAGTCCAATAAATACAATTACTGGTAACAAGGTGGGTATTGGAACAAATACTCCGCAAGGTAGTTTACATTTAGTAGATTATTCTGGGGTTACACAAGCAGGTATGACCTACGTGCCTTTATTAAGGTTTCAAAGCACAAATCCTTCAGCCGTGCCTGTCACGACTAATTACTGGGATTTTAGAATGGATAATATTGCAAAATTAACCTTTTGGCATCACACTTCTCAAAACACTACACCTATTGAATCTTTTCAATTGGGTAGTGATTATGTTAAAGTATTTAAACGTTTTAAAGTGGGTGCAGGAGCCGAATTTGGTACAGCGTTAACCCCTTCAAACTCGCAAGGGTATGCATTATCTTTAGGAATGAATGAAATTAGCTCTGGTGCGTGGCAAGGAAAAGGAGTCGTGATGTTTGGAAATGAAGATGGCGAATTTCAAATTGTTAGAAACAAAACAACCGCTACTATTAATGGGGTAACTGCATTAAACAAAAACTCATTGTTTAAAGTTGGGTCTACTGGTTTAGTGCTATTCAAAGACCAAAGTACTACCAGAACAGATATTACTTTTACAGATACTTGGGGTTTAACTGGTGAGCAAAGAACATTTGTAATTAGAGCAAATTCTAATTACGGTAATGCACCCAATACGTTAGAGTTTTTTAATATGCAAAATAATGGACAAGCACATTTCTCTATGCCTGTTAGAATTGGTGGTCCTGCTAGTGATGTAACTGTAACTAATAGTAATTATGACTTATACGTAGAAGGTGGTATTAGAGCTACAACAGTAAAAGTAGATGCCTATTCCACTTGGCCTGATTATGTGTTTGAAACCAATTATGACTTAATGAGTCTTAAACTAACCGAAAAATATATTCTTGCTAATAAGCACTTGCCCGGAGTTCCGTCAGCAAAAGAGGTTCAAGAAGATGGAATAGAATTGGCAGAAATGAATGCTATTCTTCTTCAAAAAATTGAAGAGCTCACTTTACACCTAATTGAATTACAAAAGCAAGTTAATTTTTTACAGGATGAGAAATAAACTACATTTTAAGTACTTTTTAGCGATTGGGATTTTAATTAGTATTCTATCTATGGGTTCATGTAAAAAAGAGGAGCCGGAACCCTGTGCTTGTACTGACCCGTCAAACCCTGAATGTCCAAACTATGATTCCTGTTTTGGGAAAGAATTACCTAGCGCTAAATTTAAAATGTTTGATGGCTTTTTACATGAAGGTGAATACATTAGTTGGGAAGATGATGTTTTTAGAGGTTTTTCGGTAAATTTAACATCCCACTTAAATGATGTGGAGTACCAACATACGTGGTATATTGGTTCTGAAGTCTTTCATAGTCAAAACCCACCAAGTAGAAGATATGAAGCCGTCCCAAGGCCAGCTACTATTACTGTTAGTCATGTTATTAGATATACTCCCGACTCGTTGTGTTTTCCTACGGATGACGGTTATGATTCTGTCGT
>CAXMPG010000030.1:0-12009 GCA_964195485.1 uncultured Desulfobacterales bacterium | reverse complement strand
CTCCACTGGCATAAAATTCACGAATAGAAGTCCCATCGTTTAGTCTTGACCAAGTTGAGCCATTATCCTCTGTTTTGGATAAATACCCATCTGTACCCACGTAAAAAACACCATTTACACATTCCGCAGTTCTTAAATCTGCATGCGTATAATCGTCCGTTGGGTTTGTATTTGCCCAAGCCGCAGTTTCCACGAAATTTTGACCACCATCTGTACTTCCCATTAAATTTAGATATCCATATAGCATATCACTAGTATCAATATCCGATACAGCAAACCCATAACAGCTCTCAATTGGGTTAGAAATAAATGTAAAGTTCAAGCCCTTATTAGATGACTTCCATACCCCATTTGAAGAAGAGAAATACACATAATCAGGAGCTACTGGCGAAACGGCTATATACCCTCTTGAACCGCCATTTCCACTTATAGCACTGGAAGCCGTATACGACAATCCTTGGTTCTCTGAACGCATAATCTGGTTACCATAATTACTATTGTAATAATTATCGTACGCATACACAATGCTATCGTTTACTGGATGAAACTCTATATCAGTAATATCAGCCGTATTTAATAACCTCGTCCATGTTTGCAAATGATCATCTGATCTATAAATTCCTTTATCCGTGCCGATAAAAACTAAATTACGTACCCTTGGATGATACTTGATGTAATAAATTCTATCTCCAGTACCTAAACCACCCCAACCAAGATTAGCTGGACTGAAATTACTTAACGCCCAGGAGTCGCCACCATCAAATGATTCATAAACGCCATGTGATGTATTATTACCTCCATTTTGAAGATTTATTAGTATCGTATCTGAATCAAACGGATGAACTCCTATCGTATTCACTCCAGAAGCAACTAATGAATCGGTAGTATTTACCCAATTCGCACCACCATCTAACGTTTTCCAGAATCCTCCACTACGAGAACCCAAGAAAAGGTGATCACTATTGGTAGGGTTTACCCAAAAGGACTCTACTCGTCCAATTCCAGGGTTGTAACCCTCTGTAATATTATTGGCACTAAAAGGGCCTAACTCATTCCATCCCTTTGGATACATATCTCTTTCTGAACGTGCCGGTTCTTGTAATTTAAACTGCTCATATTGTAATGCAGCAAAATTTGGAGCTGCGTTAATACGATCTCCGGAAGGGTAATACTTACTCTCATTTTCCGCTTTCCATCTTTGGTAAGGTTTAAAGCCAGAACCTTTTCCTTTATCGTGGGTTTCAAAAAACAAGTCCGCAACATCACAAACATCGTAAAAATTAAAACTTGGGTCATACATCATTTGTTTGTAATGTACTTGCGATGTAGCGTTTAGGCCAATACTCAATATAAATGAGAGTGCAATTGTGACTTTTGTAAAATTTAGTTTCATAGCATGGAATTTCAAGCCACTAATATATGGGAATGAATGGATATTTAACAATAAACTTTTGAACGTGATTTAATGCGAATGAAGATTCGATTAAGGCCACTTTTATTGGCTATCACCTCACGCTAAATATTTCATTTATAATCTATTTCCAGCATTATATGTAACCTTAAAAGTGAACCAAATGAGTGGCTTAATATTTGAATAAAAAACTATTAAAGACAAACCCTCACACATCCTTTTATACTAACAAGGCAAATAGTAAATTTGCAGCAATACATAAGAAACATGCGCGTAACGCTTTTCAATTTAAAAAAACCAAAACGATTTGTATACCGTCCGCGTCATTTTGACCCGGTAATGGAAGATTTACATAGTCGCGTTAAAATAATTGAAGCGGAAATTCGGGAAGATGAATCGGTTGATAGTTCAGAGATTTCTAGAAATAGAATGCGTAAAGCCTGGAATACTCCGGAAGCACGAAAATCTGCTAATCAATCATCTAATATTAGAATAGGACTAATTTTCATTCTTTTATTTGGTTTCTTTTACGCTTATTTTTTCACAGATTTACTTTCATAATTCCATTTAATTAATGGCTGATATTATTAAGCTTTTGCCTGACACTATTGCAAATCAAATTGCAGCTGGTGAGGTTATTCAACGTCCGGCTTCTGTAGTTAAGGAATTAGTTGAGAATGCGGTAGATGCAGGTGCATCTGAGATTTCTGTAGTTATCAAGGATTCTGGTAAAACCTTAATTATGATTACCGATAACGGTAATGGAATGACAGAGACTGATGCCAGAATGAGTTTAGAACGTCACGCGACTTCTAAAATTTCTACTGCAGATGATTTATTTGCCATCAATACGAAAGGCTTTAGAGGAGAAGCGTTAGCTTCTATCTCCGCTATTTCTCACTTAGAAATAAAAACTAAACCAGAGAGTGCTGAGCTCGGCACAGTTATACAGATTAATGGAGGCAAAATTGAACTTCAAGAACCAAGTGCGTGTTTAAAAGGAACTCAAATTTCGGTTAAAAACTTGTTTTACAATGTACCTGCAAGGCGTAAGTTTTTAAAATCTGATAACGTAGAAATGCGTCATATCATTGACCAGTTTGAAAGAGTAGCAATAGCACACCCAACTATTAAATTTTCATTATCACATAATAACAGTGATGTGTTTTTACTTCCTTCAGGAAATATGCGCCAACGATTAGTGGGTGTTTTTGGACGGAAGTACAATGAAAAACTTGTCCCGGTTGAGCAAGAAACACCCTTAGTAAATATTGCTGGATTTGTTTTAAAGCCAGAATCTGCTAAGAAAACACGCGGAGAACAGTTCTTTTTTGTGAACAACAGGTACATTAAATCGCCCTTTTTAAACCATATGGTTTTACAAGCGTACGATGAACTTTTACCAAAGGGGTATCACCCTGGCTATTTTATTTTCTTAGAAGTGGATCCATCATTTATTGATATCAACATCCACCCTACTAAAACCGAAATAAAATTTGAAGATGAGCGTTCGATTGGTATGTTAATGCGTTCTGCAGTAAAGCAGGCTATTGGTTTATTCAATGTTTCGCCTACCATTGACTTCAATCCTGAAACAATATTTTCGACATCAGCTTTACCAAAGGGTAAAATACTAACGGAGCCAAAAATCACGGTTAACAAAGGGTTTAACCCTTTTAACGGAGGTAATAACTTCGACCAAAAACCGGCTCCACAAGAAATTAAGGGATTGCAGTCTATGTATGAGAATCTTGACAAAGCAATGGGTCAAGATTCGCAAAACCAACAAACAGATCAGCATCAGCAATTAGCGGCTAATATTCCACAAAAAAATCAGCAATTAAGCTCCATAAAAGCGTTTCAGGTTAAAAACAAATACATTTTCACATCCATTAAATCTGGGGTTATAATTATCAATCAAACACGTGCACATCAACGCGTGTTGAATGATCAATTAATGGAGCAAATGGAAAACGGACATGGTAGTTCGCAACAACTTTTATTTCCAGAAAACGTTACTTTCAGCAGTTCGCAAACAGAATTGTTAAAAGAACTCATGCCAAACATGAAAAAATTAGGATTTGATATTGAGCCATTTGGTGCCACAAGCTTTATTGTGCGTGGGTTACCTACCATTTCTTCAAACGAAGATCCTAAGCCTTTAATTGAAGGTACCTTATATGGCTATGAAAGCCATATGGAAAAAGCAGGGACTATTCAAAATGAAGCATTAATTGGTGCTTTAGCCTTCAAAGCGGCTATAAAAACAGGACAATCACTAAGTGCTGAAGAGGTGAATAGATTAGTGGATGAGCTTTTTGCAACCGGTAATCCAATGACGCTTCCTGATGGCAGACAAATTTTTCATCAATTAGCTTTTGACGAAATAGAAAAACTTTTTAATTAATATGAATCAATTTAGATCAGGTGGTTTTCAAATGCTACCTCCCGTAGTAAAAAACTTGCTAATCATTAACGTTTTAATGTATTTGGCTACCGAAATCACCTTGGCTGCAACAGGCTATGACTTACGTGATTTACTAGGCTTACATTGGATAGGCTCTGATAAATTTCAGTTTTACCAGCCAATCACCTATATGTTTATGCATGGTAATTTCCAGCATATTTTATTCAACATGTTTGCGGTATGGATGTTTGGAAATGCCATTGAAAATTTATGGGGTGCTAAACGGTTCTTAACGTATTATGTTATTACTGGATTAGGAGCAGCAGCGCTCCATTACGGAATTGCCTACTATGAAACCATTCAGCCATTTACCGTTTTAATTGATGGCTTTTTACAAGACCCAAATGCACAAACTTTGGGGGCGTTTTTCAATGATTTTAAAATTAATATTGACCCATCATCCAGTATTAATTTTGCCTTTGATAAAGCCGAACCCTTTCTTCAAAAGGTATTAAATGGCTCCACAAACAGTAATGATATTGAATCTGCTTATGCATTTATGGACAGCTATAAAACGCACTATATTGGATCTATGAACGTAATTGGAGCATCTGGTTCGCTATTTGGAATTCTACTCGCATTTGGAATGATGTTTCCTAATGCAGAATTATACATGATGTTTATTCCTATTCCAATTAAGGCTAAGTATTTTGTTGCTGGTTACGGTGCAATTGAGCTTTTTTACGGGATTTCTGGTGCAGGTGATAACATTGCACACTTTGCACATTTAGGCGGACTTATTACAGGGTTTATCCTCATCAAGTTTTGGCAAAAATTTGATTCTTCGTTTAGACTTTTATAAACATGAACAATTCCATTTTTGACGATTTAAAGAACGTATTTAAAAGTAATAATTATCTCTATCAAATAATTATTGCTAATGCCGTAGTGTTCATTATTTTGAACATTGCCTTGGCTATTACCCCTCCTGAATCATCAAATTCTATCATTCAATTTTTTGGTTTATCTGCTGACTTTAGCACCTATTACTGGAGGGTTTGGACGTTCATTACCTATATGTTCACGCATATTGGGTTTCGTCATCTTTTCTTTAACATGTTATTGCTTTACATGTTGGGTAAGGTTTTAGCTGACTTATACGGCCAAAAAAGATTATTACTCACCTACATTTTTGGAGGGTTACTTGGAGGAGTGCTTTACATGGTCTCTTCGGTAATTATTCCAAACGTATCGCCAGATAGTTACCTCATTGGTGCATCGGCTGGTGTTATGGCGGTTATCATTGCTATTGGCTTTTTACAACCCAATTACATGATGCAAATTTTCACGTATCGCTTACAACTCAAGTATGTGGTTTTAGTGGCTTTCATTATCTCTAGCGTGTTATACTTAGATACTAATACGGGAGGAAAAGTAGCGCATTTTGGTGGTGCTTTATATGGCTTTCTTTTTGCGTATTACCTACCCAAAGGATTGGATATAAATTTATTTATCGAGAAATTCTTCCATAGTTTCACTCGTGTTTTTAGACAGAAATCTAAAATAAAGGTGGTCCATAAAAATAAAAGTCATTCTAAGTCAACTACGACCAAAGCATCGCAAGCGGAAGTAGACAAAATTTTAGATAAAATTTCTAAATCGGGGTACGATAGTTTAACAAAAACAGAAAAGGAATTCCTTTTTAATTTTAAGTAGCAGAATGAAATTAAACTGGATAAATAAACTGATGTTAATGGTAAATATAGCTATTGCCGTGGTATTGTTTTTGGCTTCCCTTTCTCCTATTGTAGAGCCACAAAGCAGTAATTATATTTACATTCTTAGTTTAGCATACCCCTTGTTTTTACTCCTAAATATACTTTTTGTGTTGTACTGGATGTACATGAAAAAAGTGTACTTACTCCTATCCATAATGGTCATATTTTATGGTTCTTCAAACATTTCACACCTTCTAGCTTTCAATTTTTCTTCAGAAAGCAAAGAAGTCCCAGAGTTTTCAATAATGAGTTTTAACGTCCGTTTATTTAATCGTTATAATTGGATTGAGACCGAAAACATTGATCAACAAATACTTGATTATATCACCGAAAAATCACCCGATATTATTGCCTTTCAAGAGTTCATAAATTCTAAGAAAGACCATTATCCCTACATCAAAAAAATGAAGGCTTTGGGTTATCCATACTTCATAATAGAACCAAGACATTCTAATAATGCCAATGGGGAGTTATTTGGTTTAGTCACTTTTTCTAAGTTTAAAATAAAAGATTCAGGTGTGGCCTACCAATATGAAAATGGAAAAGGAAAATCAACTTCTTTGTACACGGATATAGATGTAAAAGGGAATCTCATTCGTGTTTACAATACCCATTTAAACTCACTTCAATTTGGTTCTACAGATTATCAATTTGTAGAAAACATAGCTGAAAATAACGAAAAAGAAGTCCTTCAAAAGTCTAAAAGTATTTTTAGCAAAGTGATGATTTCTGCTCGAAAAAGAGAAAATGAAGTCAAAGCCATTCTAACCAACGTAGAAAATTCAACCTATCCCGTAATTGTTTTAGGTGATTTTAATGAACCTCCATACTCGCATTCTTATCCTCAGTTTATTAAAAAATTAAAAGATCCCTTTTTAAAATATGGTTTCGGATTAGGTACAACTTATGATGGAATATCAACCATTCCGGGTTTACGGCTTGACTACATTTTACATGACCAGAAACTAATTGCTACAGGGTTTATTTCGGGTCCTGCGAACCTTTCAGATCATAGGCCACTCATGAGTTGGTTTCGCTTTACAGAATAAAAGAGATTTTTTATCCATATTGCTTTTATTTTATTTCGTAAATACCTATAATTACAAAATAACAAGAAAGCCCATTCCTTTATTATACGCCTAATATTTTGTACATTCGTGAAATCCAAAAATCAACATTAAGCATATGAGTATAGATATTTCAATTTCGCGTAACGAAAATTCAAATCTTTCCACCTACGACCAAGACAAAATTGTTTTTGGAAAGAACTTTACGGACCACATGTTTATTGCTGATTTTGACGGTGAAAAATGGGGCGATTTTAGAATTGTTCCTACGGGAGAATTAAGCGTTCATCCGGCTAACTCAATGTGGCATTACGGACAATCAATTTTTGAAGGAATGAAAGCCTACAAAAACGATAACGGAAATGCTTTCTTGTTTCGTCCATTAGAAAACGCAAATCGTTTAAACCATTCTGCTGTTAGAATGTGTATGCCAGAAATACCTAATGAAGTATTTATGGATGGTCTAGAAACGTTAATGTCTTTAGATAAAGAGTGGATTCCAAACAGACCGGGTTCTTCTTTATACATTCGTCCGTTTATGATGGCTTGGGATACCTTTTTAGGGGTACGTCCATCTACCACTTACCGTTTTATGATTTTATGTTCTCCAGCAGGAAAGTATTATGCGGAACCAGTGAGAGTAAAAATTGAAACAGAATTTTCTAGAGCGGCTCCAGGTGGAACAGGTCACGCGAAAGCTGCAGGTAATTATGCCGGTGCTATGTACCCAACTAAATTAGCTATGGAAGCGGGTTACCAACAAATTATTTGGACTGATTCAAAAGAACATAAGTACATAGAAGAAGCGGGTACCATGAACTTAATATTCATGTATAAAGGCAAGTTAACTACCTCTCCTGTATCAGATACTATCTTAAACGGGATTACACGTAAATCTGTTTTAGCAATTGCTAAAGATTGGGGAATTGAAGTTGACGAACGTCAAGTAGATGTAAATGAGTTAACTCAAGGCATTAAAAATGGAGATGTATCTGAAGCTTTTGGCGTTGGTACAGCTGCTACAATAGCACAAATTAGAACTATTGCGCTAGAGGGTGTAGATTATGATTTACCTGCTATTACAGAAGATATGTTCCAAGTAAAAATAAATACCTATTTAGAAGATTTCCGTAAAGGAAATGTAGATGATAAATTGGGTTGGAGAGTTGAAATCAAGTAAGCATTATAATATCCAAAGAAAAGTGGCTAGTTAGTCACTTTTTTTTTGTCTTAATTTTCGACATCAACCAATAAAACCAATACGCTCTGTTACATTCTTTTACTTTACTTTGCACGGTATAATTTTCACCATTTTTTATGAAGTTTAAACACATAATACCATTAATTTCTATTCTTATTTCTTTAGGACTTAGCTCTTGCTATAAAGCCATTCCGAAAAGTAAAGATGTAGAATTAGGAATGTTGACATCCCATAAGATACATTCAGACCCAAAAGGTTATCCTTTATTAAGTAAGAAAAAATATCCGGAAACATATAAACATATCAACCGAGTAGTTGACAATATTTTATCTTCTAGTAAGATAAAAGAAGAGTCTGTTTTTGCTTACGATTCCATTACCATTATAAACGATGATAAAGTAGTGAACGCATTCTGTACGCCAGGTGGTTACATTTTTGTGTATACTGGATTGATTAAAATGGCCAAAAACGAAGATCAATTAGCTGCGGTTATTGGACATGAAATTGCGCATGCAGAATTACGTCATTCGGTAAAGAAACTTACCCGAGGAGTTGGCCGACAAGCCATTATTATTGCTGGTGCTGCTGCAGCTGGAGCATCTTTTGGGGTTTTTATAGCGGTTGAAGTGGCTAATAAAATTCTGGGATTAGGAATGGGAAGAAACGCGGAGAATATGGCCGATAAGTACTCTGTTATTTACCTCGGGTCTGGCAACAAATACTCCAGTGTAGCATTAGCTGATTTCTTTGAAGTACTAGCCTCTAGTGGGAAAGATGTACGCATTCCTCCTATATTGAGTACACACCCAGATACAGAAAACAGAATTTACAGAATCAGGAAATGGGCTAAAAAGTATAAGTATCGAACTAAATACGAAGAACATCCTGATTTTATTCTTTTGCAAAATAGTTTGTCAAAAGCCAAGTAATTAGCTGTTTTCTTATCGATAACTTGAATATTTTTTGATTTAATTAATAACACATTATGAGCACACCACAAGGAATTCCATCTGTTGATTTATCCGATTTTTTATCGGGAAACAAAGACAGAAAAGCACAGTTTGTTGCTGATTTAGGTAAAGCATATGAAGAAATTGGCTTTGTAGCTTTAAGAAACCACGGTGTTTCTGAGGAACTAATTGATAGCATTTATGCTAAAAACGCTTCATTTTTCAATCTTCCAGTAGAGGTTAAAAAGAAGTATGAAATCCAAGACCTTTCGGGTCAACGTGGATATACTTCTTTTGGTAAAGAACATGCCAAAGGAATGAGTGAAGGCGATTTAAAAGAATTCTGGCATTTTGGACAGTTTGTGGATGATGATGAAATTAGAAAAGCCTCATACCCTGAAAACATTGCTGTTACAGAAGTGGAGGGTTATTTAGAAGCCGGTAAACAAACGTATCAATCGCTTGAAAATACGGGTATTGAAATGTTGCGAGCCATTGCACTTTATTTAGGTATCGATGAAAACTATTTTGACCACTTTGCCCATAACGGAAACAGTATTTTACGACCTATCCACTATCCGCCAGTAAAAACGTTAGAAACCGATGCGGTTAGAGCAGGTGCACATGAAGATATTAATTTAATTACCTTGTTAGTTGGTGCATCGGCAGATGGACTTCAAGTTATGAATAAACAAGGCGAATGGAATAGCGTAACTGCCATTGACGGACATATTGTGGTTAATGTAGGCGATATGTTACAGCGTTTAACCAATAATAAATTACGTTCTACCACGCACAGGGTAATTAACCCAGCTCAAGCTAAAATGGGAGTTAGCAGGTATTCTGTTCCTTTCTTTTTACATCCAGTATCAGAAATGCCTTTGAATTGTTTACCGCAAACCA
This sequence comes from uncultured Desulfobacterales bacterium, assembly GCA_964195485.1. Classification (GTDB taxonomy): domain Bacteria; phylum Bacteroidota; class Bacteroidia; order Flavobacteriales_G; family Salibacteraceae; genus CAJXZP01. The sequence goes on along the minus strand of CAXMPG010000030.1, from coordinate 2,292 downwards.
TTGATGAGTCTCACCCAAAAATGTATGAAGACATTACGGCCGGTGATTACTTAACGGAAAGGCTACGAGAAATTGGCTTAATGTAATGCTCTGTGTGACATATGCTAGTTAAAAAAAGTTATGTCCCAATAAAAACAAAGGCAAAACCAATATCATATAGGCACACAGATTTTAATTACTTTTGGAAAATAACAAATCAATCATGAAAAAAATAAACATCTCACTTGTAGCAATCGCTACCTTATTCATGGTTTCTTGTGGAACAGAAACCAATACAGAAGAATCAACCGATAAAACAGCTAAAGAAGCAGTTCCAGTAGAGAAATCAACCGAAGAAACATGTACGTTCACCTATGACCCTGCCTCTACAAAAATTACATGGACCTCTTTTAAAACAACTGCTAAGGTAGCTGTTGGTGGAACATTTGATGAGTATTCTGTGGACAGTACAATGTCTTCAAATAGCGAATCAGCAGTATTTGAAAATGCTACTTTTAGTATTAATTCTTCTACTATTAATTCTGGAAATATAGAGAGAGATCCAAAAATTGTTTCTTTCATTTTTAACTCCATGTTAAATACGGAAACAATCACTGGTGGAGTAGATAAAATTAGCGAAGCAGTAGATGGTAAAGGAGCTGCTGTTATTCACATCACTATGAATGGTCAAACCCATGAAGTAAACGCTATGTATACTTTAGAAGCTACTGTTCTTAAATTATCGGCTACCATAAACATGGCTACTTGGGAAGGAAGTGATGCTATTACTGCATTAAATACCGAGTGTAAAGTTTTGCATACTGGAGCAGATGGCATTAGCAAACTTTGGGAAGAAGTAGATATTGAAATCACCACTACTTTAGCTAAGTCTTGCGAGTAAAACCTATTAATTGAATTAAAAAAAACCGAGTGTTTACACTCGGTTTTTTTTTGCTCAAAACTGAAGTGCTCCGTAGACTTTTGAATAGATGTAGAGAAGAGGTGCTAATTGTGTTTCCACCTATAAAACGAAAGTATTATGTACAATAATAACGGTAGTATAGTTCACTATTCTACATGATTAAGCACCTATCATTTATTGATATCTCACACCTGTACTGGATAGGTTTTTATAATAATCGCATTAATTAAAGAGGAATGAAAATCAGATTTATTCCCTAATTTTGCAACTTATTTATTGAAGAGAAGTCATGAAGAAAAAACGCGTAGTTGTCGGTCTTTCTGGAGGAGTAGATTCTAGTGTTGCTGCTCATTTACTTATAGAGCAAGGCTATGAGGTTATTGGCATGTTCATGAAAAACTGGCATGATATCTCTGTGACGATAAGTGATGATTGTCCGTGGATTGATGATAGTAATGATGCGTTATTGGTGGCTGAAAAGCTAGGGATTCCTTACCAAACTATTGATTTAAGCGAACAATACAAAGACCGTATTGTAGATTATATGTTTAAAGAATACAAGCAAGGAAGAACACCTAATCCAGATGTGCTCTGTAATAGAGAAATTAAGTTTGATGTCTTTTTAAAAGCAGCCAAAAAACTAGGAGCCGATTTTGTGGCTACGGGACATTATTGTCAAAAAGGAGAATTAGAAGTTAACGGAAACCCCACTTACCAACTATTAGCTGGAGCGGATAATAATAAAGACCAGAGTTATTTTCTGTGTCAGTTAAGTCAAGAGCAATTAGCGATGTCTCTTTTTCCTATTGGCCATTTACAAAAAAGTGAAGTCCGGAAAATTGCCGCTGAACAAGGACTAATTACGGCAGATAAAAAAGATTCTCAAGGTTTATGTTTTATTGGTAAGGTTAAATTACCCGACTTCTTAAAACAACAACTTAAACCCAAAGAAGGTGATATTATTGAGGTTTCTAATGATTTTGTAGGATACGAATCTAAACGTGATGGTTTTTCAAATTTAGAAGAAAAACTTTCAGCACTCACTACTCCAATCACCTATGCCCCCGAAAACGGAAAGGTTATTGCGCAGCACAACGGAGCCCATTACTTCACTATTGGCCAACGTAAAGGTTTGGCTGTGGGTGGAACAAAAGAAGCTTTATACGTTATTGCTACTGATACTAAAACCAACCATATTTATACAGGTCAAGGCGATCACCACCCGGGCTTATTGCGTCCAGGCTTATTTATTGACAACAGTGAAATTCACTGGATTCAAGAAGATTTAGAAATGGCAATTGGGGAAGAAAAACGGTTTTCAGTAAGAATTAGATACAGACAGCCTTTGGTGGGTGCCACTTTGTATAGAAAAGAAAATGGAATCTATATTC
>CAXMPG010000029.1:0-30797 GCA_964195485.1 uncultured Desulfobacterales bacterium | reverse complement strand
GGATGATTACGTCAATTCGGTCTTTTTTCCGGTCCATTTGTCGCACCCAATCATCTGGGCTAGAAAGGATGCTTTCATGGGTGATTTCCCATAGTTTATCTAAACTAACCTCTTCGGGGGAGTAAGGGATTGTAGAAAATTTCCATCCGCCAATCTGTGTGTTATACACGGCATAAATAGATGTTTCAATATGATTAACTGAAATTATTTTAGTCTCATTATCAGCTACAACATGCGATGCGCCAAACTTATCTGTATAAATAGTAGGTAGCATACTATACAGATAAGAAATATCAGGGGTAACTTCCATGGTGCTAAAATCAATCTGAAACGACCCCATGATTATCAATTTAGCATATTTGGATTCCTTATGTGATATAATAGGTGATATGTAGGCAACTTGACCCATTTTCATGTTGTTACTCAAAATACCCGCTGAATCAAGGTTAGATGAGGTATTAGTGCGCTCGAGTTCCATTTGCAGTCCATTAACGATTTTTGGATGGGTCATTTTGAGCTCTTCCTTTCCATTCCCTTTATTGATTACTTGTAGGTAATTTCCTATGGCATTTTGTAATTCAATTTCAGGATCTAATTTAATCATGTGTTTGAATTCTGTTACGGCAATATACGTTGCTTCTTCCGTGAAATAGGATTGTATTTTTTTCGGAACGTCCTCGTTTAAGTATCCTTGGCTCTTTGGTTTTGACGAGGTGCTTTTTGGTATAATTTCGATACCTGCAGAATCTGGCCTTGTTCTCCAATTTCTATCCTCATTGGACTTTACAGCGTACATCCGTAATCGGATATTTTTAATAACGTACATTCTTTTACATGGAACACAATTTCCAAAATAATCATTATCTGCTATGCGCTCTACATTTTCTACTCCATAGATTTGACCGTATTCCTTTTCGAAGGTTTCAAAGAATTTTGCCGTGTCAAACGGAGGAACGTCTCTTATACCCACTTCGTCAAAATATAAATCACCCAGATATTCCCAATGGAGGTACTTTGAGTATAAAACATCAACGCCCACATATTTCACTCCCTCGACTTCTAATACATCAGTAATGGCAATAACGGAGTCAATACCAGGCATAGAGACACGCACATCGTTTGCTAATTTTTGCTGGGCACTCCAATCTGTATATCCCAGTTGTACGTAATTGATTTTGGGCTCACTTTTACACCCCAATAGAAGGGTTATGGTCAAAATTATTAAAAGATATTTTTTCATTTTCTAAATATTTATACTGTTAGATGAAGGAGCGTAAAACGGTTAGGTTGATTAGGGTTTTTATCGATTTTTATAAGCAGTAATAGATACAAATCAGGTTAATCCTTATGTATTTTGATTCGCCATAAAAACCGGTGTAAAAAAGTCATTAATACGATTAAGGTTCCACCAACTAATATGACTATTAGAAATGCCTGTTCAAAAAGCCCGCTTTCAGAATGACCTGGAATAGCCATCGCAAGGGCAAAAAAGCTAGCAAATAAAATTGTTCCCACGGTTACAAGGAATGATGAAATAATGAAAATCCGAGAAATATTTCTTGTGATTTTAGACATATATCCGATGTTTTTATATTTAATTATTTGAGGGTTAACCTGTCGTTTAAGAAACTGAATGTTCACTTTTTAGGATGCTAGTTAAAAAGTAAACATTCAGGAAATATTTTAAAGTGTATCTGAATCTAAAGATTCTTCGCGTTTATCCATTGCTTTTATATCACGGGTGTTTTTTTGGACAGCGATAGAGCCAAATAACGCTAACGTATAAGCCATTCCATAAAAACCTTTTTCGCTTAAAGCTAAATCAGCATTTCGTAATCCAATGATTAAAAGTGTAATAGCAGCAATCGCTGAGAACCAGCTTATTCCATAATATATATCGGTTACTTCAACATTTTCAGTTTTATCTCTCACGCTTTTTTGAACGGAAATGACAGCAAATAATCCAAAGAGAATAATGGCGAAATAATAGCCCTTTTCATTGAGTTCCATATTTGCATTCCATAAGCCAATGCAATAAGAAATAAGACCTATTCCAAGAGCCATCCAACTAGCGCCTACAAAAGCTGCTGTGGGTCTAAATCCTCCAAATTCTTTTTTTACTCGTTTAGGCTTTTGAGCCTCATTTTCATTTTCTAACATAGTATTTTTTTTTAATTAGTTTGTAATTCCTGTCAATTTAAGGTTTTTAAAATTAAGTAGTTAGTTGCGTTAATATTTCAAATGGAATTTTTTTTCTGCGTCTGGATCAATTTCTCCGTTAACAATAAGTTTGTTTTTGGCCATAAGTTTTGCTGCCCCACTAGCGCCCATGGTTCCATCTTTTTCAGAAGATTGGTCACTCCCTGCAAATACAATGGTATAGAACACGCGTTTGTCGCCCGTTTTATAACCGTTCTTGTAGATGTCTTCTTGATGGAAAATCATAAAACACAATTCTTCGCCTTCCAAGTTTGAGATGGTGAAGTTTTTGTGTACTCCCATCTGACCAGGTGCGTTTTCTTTACTTAATTGGGCATATTTTTTTCCATCTACTAAAATATAACCTGATTTTTTATCGTATTCAACTTTTTGTTTCTGACCAAAAGAGGTCAATGATAGCAATACGAAAAACAAGCTTATTCCTAATGATCCCCACGCAGTTTTAGATTTTAATCCTGCAAAATTTCTTTTTACTCTTTTAGGCTTTTGAGCCTCATTTACATTTTCTAACATAGTTGTTTGTTTTTAAGTACACTGCAAATGTAGGGTGACGGTTAAGTGGAATAAAATCAAAATATTACTATAACTTACGATATAATTGATATAAAATAATATCTTTAACCCTTATTAATAAAGGGATTAAACAAATTTATTATTACGATATATGATTTCAATTAATGATCTTATTTCTTTACAGAATGAAAAAGATAAAGCGGGGTTTATTCAATATTTAGAAAGAAGGAATAAAAGACATGACGCTAAGAATATCAGCTTGTATACCGATTTTATCAATGGTAATGATAAAAGACTTTTAAATGAGATTAATGCCAATTCCTACAATGCATTAAAAAAAAGACTGTGTGATCAGCTGATAGATTTTTCGGCAAGTAATGTTTTATCCAATGAGTTATCCTCAGAAAATAAAGTCATCAAGACCATTGCTATTTCTAGAAGGTTGCTGCGCGCTGGGCATGTACATTCTGGCCTAACACTCTTAAAACGCGCTGAAAAACTAGCATTAGCTTTAGAGCATCACTCCATACTAAATGAGATCTATCACAGCATGATTGAGTATTCTCACCATTCTGAAAATGCGGACTTGGAAATTCTCTTTAAAAAATTAGAGCGAAATAACGAGCAATTTATTACACAGGAGCGACTAAGTGTTTTGTACGCAAGTATGCAGAATCAATTTAATACCCGAAACCTCAATATGATGCCTTCTTCCTTACATGAATTGTATAATGAAGGTTTGAAAAATTTTGGTATCAATACGGAAATGGCTTTAACTTTTAGAAGCTTAAACCAGCTTTGTATATTAACCGATTTGTACGCAACACAAATTAAAAACTACAATGAATTGGATTTGTTCTTTGAGGATTGTATTCCTCAAATAAAGGGAGGTGAAAAGGACAATGAAAAATCTCTTGGGCACCATATTGAACTGCTTTATGGACTTGCTAATATTTATTTTAGAAGGTACAACTTGACACAAAGCAGGTACTATTTAGAACAAATGTTTTTTCAAATGAAACGGTTTAATGGTAAGTATTTAGCTATCTGGAGAACGCGATATACCAACTTGTTGGCTTTAAATTACAATTTCTCCGCTTCGTGGGAAAAAGCATTTAACCTCATTGAAGAAAGCCTGAAAAACCAAAAACTAGCGGAAAAAGAAAGGTCTCTTTTGAATCTTAACTTGTGTGTGATTCATTTTCAACAAGGAAATTTATTAGAAACAAAAAAAATAGTGAACTCCTTAAGTAAATCAGATGCATGGTATTTAAAAGTAATGGGTAATGAGTGGCTTTTTAATTTCAAGGCCATAGAAGTACTGCTGCATTTTGACCTTGGAAATGATCAATTAGCGGAGTCGCTAATACGGAGTTTTAAAAGAAAATATGCGATTCATTTTAAAAACCAAAAAGACAATCCTATTTGGCCATTCCTTTTATTGGTCAAAGCCATACTTTATGATCCTACTCTTTTAAAATCTAACAAATTTGAAAAGAGAGTAGAATCCAGTTTGCCATGGAATGGGAAAAATGAAGATTTTTTTAATCTATGCTTCTATGCGTGGTTAAAAGCTAAAATGCAGAATAAATCCATTTACGCTACCACAATGGACTTACTGAATGTTGCCGTGGGTAGTTAAAAAGCGCTAAGCTTTGGATTGAACTCCAACTTCCACTTTCTTCCAATTCATAGCTTCTGAAAAATCAAAAGCACCTTGTAATAACAATTTTCCAATTCCTTCAGACCTTACGGTTCGGTCAACATATATTGTTTTGGTGATGGTTATCATTACTTGCGGTGAGACTTCGTGTTTGCGGCTAACGAGCCTGATACTTTCTGCCACATTAAATATTACTGGAAGTTCTGGAAGGCTGCGTTTTAAATATGCGGAAAGAGAAGTCCTATTTATTACTAAGTGTGGTTTAAAAAAATCAGGGGTTTTATCCTGACGATTATTTGGGATTGGAGGTTCAGCTGTTAAGGGTTAAAATAATGAATTCTAGTTCGGTAAATGCTAAAAAAAATCCAGAATTGCTTTACGCAGTTCTGGATTTTTTTATAACGATTGTTGTATGCCGTTTAGGTCCCTTTTTTGTGCCGTTCAGAATTCACTTCAGACAGCTCAACAGCATATTACATTTAATTATTTAGTAGAAACTTCCTTCATAAAAGGTAAAAGGCGATAATCATCCTCAAAGACTCTTTTTGACGGTTGATAATGACGCACAGCAATGTTAAATACCTCCGATGGGTTAGCAATCTCCATGTTGTTTGGGGCATCTGCACCACAACCAAAACTTATAGTGTAGGTTCCATCGGCATTTGCTTGAGCTGTGTTAGAGCTAAAGTTGGCGAGGTCGTTAAACATAAAACCTTTTTTGTTATAAACCGTAATAGACCAGAATGCTAGGTTTTCTGGGTCTTCAAAGGTTAGTTGATAGCAGCGATCTGCCGCATAGTTTCCTGATAATTCATAAATATTATCAACCATTTGAGCACCACCCCAACCAAGAGCAGCTCCTAATTCGTATTTCTCCTGAGTGAATATTTCATTAGATGCATCACTTGGGTCGGTGAACATACCTTTTAAGGCATCTACTCCGTCTCGATTGATAACAGATGGCATCTTAGCTTTTAATGCATCCTCCACTGCGGTAAATGACTCTTCGTTCACCGGCATAGCTGTAAATGAATTATCTGATTTCGCACTAATGCTCATTTTATCGTGAATTTCTTTTGCCTCTGCTTCGGTAAAAGTAGCATCAAGGCGAACTACTACATATAAATGTGTGCCCATATGTGTGGTTAGTTCGAAGGTTCCGGTACCGTATTGCATAGCTTGGATTCGGTGATCTTCTGTTACCGGTTGGATAGACATGTATTTTCCTTCAGGAATTTCGGGCATGGTAATACGTGCTCCTTTAGAGACATCAATAACCGCCATGGAATAGTATGTGTCCCTGTTCATGCGCACAACGGGTTGCATATCTGTAGGTGTTAAATGGGGTTTGTGATTAAAATTGTTCACACCTACCAAATCCTGGCTCTTTAGTAATTGTCGTGATGTTTCGTCTGTAGGATATGATTCTGGAGTAACAATTCTTCCATTTACAGCAAAAAACTCCCCTTCTGTGGTTGCTGCTTGGACTGCTACTACTTGCTCCGTTTTTGTTGATTCTTCTGTTTTGTTTGATTGGCAGCTTGCTAGCGCAATAATCATTGTTGCCGCTAAGATTGTATTTTTCATAATTTAAATTTTAATTAATTCATTTTGGTGGTTATTCGTTCTTTAGTTGCTCCTAATGGCAAGCGGTTAAAGTATCAAAAGTAATTGATCCTGAGGCAATAAACTTTCAATTTGCAAGAAGGTGCAAATGGTCTACAATCTTCGATACTACTACTACTACTACTACTTGACTTATCTTCCATATACATCGTTGGCGTTTTGTTAATTATTTAATAATCATTAGTGTAAAGTCTAGATTCAATTTCTGTCTATCAAAATCTAAAACCTATTCCCGCAGTGGGACCAAATAGTCTGATTGTTGACTCTAGTTCTTGATTACCTACAATTCCCTTATGATATAATTTTATATAGTTCCATCCCAATTGTACATCAACTAGCTTGGAGATTCGATAGCGATAACGATTACTAATTACAAAGGAGTTTTTTGTTCCATTGGCACCATAGTCGGTTTGAATTTCTATTTTGAAACGTTTGTAAGTAAGAGGGACATACAACCCGATTATTGGCTCAACCCAACTGGGTCTTACATCAATTATGTTTGTCAAATCAAAAACCTCTGATTGCAAAAAGATATTGACATATCTAATTCCTAAATATGGGATTGCTTCTATTTTAAAGTGGTTTTCATTTGATTGCTGCCACACAGAATAACCTACAACTAATCTTGGAATTGTTGCACTAACAGTAATATCAACTATTTCTTTCTCATTATTTTTAATCAAGGACGTATAGCTAAAAGCACTATTTACCTTTCCTGAAAAAGCATCCGCATTGACCCAGAAATTAGTGTATTTTGCTACTATTCTACCAACAAAATAAAACTTAATTCCAAATTCACTTTCTAGACGCTCATACTCTTTTTCTTTATCGCTACCTGAGGAGGTGAAATTGTAATCTCCATAAGCAAGTTGACCTCTAAAACCCGGAACCCAAATAGGTATTTCAGCTAGCCAGCGTCTACTACTATTTGCATAGTACTTTTCCTCTTTTGAATTTTGAGCACAAACATTTATTGACGTTTGAACAAAGATTAGCATACTAAATATAAACTGTATGTAATTATCAACTTTCACTATAATTTGTCCATTGAGATTTTGGATGTTTTTTAACCTTATACGGTAATTTAATTATTATCAAGTCCTTAAATGCACGCCAACATTACGTTAATTCGGCTAAGCTCAGCACAATTACTTCGACACTTAGATCAAAGCTCCGTGTGGGCAGCTCACCCCAAGTATGTTTAGTGCGTTTTCAAATGGCGAAGCTTTCGGAAGCGCATGACCAAGTTAACATTTAATTTTTATTCTTTCTTGTTTATTTTCAAGGGTAAGCATGAGCTACCTCTGGTTGGGGGCTTTAATTTGTATGTCCGACCGTTAAATTCGATAGCTATCGGTACCAAAACTATACTTTGTAGTCAAAAAATTATAGTTCATTCTAATTCAATATTGCAGCTTGAAATATTATAGTTTTACTTCTATCACGATAGTTATCGGGATGGAATAGTAAGACTTTATGGCAAGCGTATTCTTGACTTGAAACTTCTTCTTTATTTCACGATTGCCTTCCGACCAATGTACGGAAGAGTTTTTCTAATTCCACCAACGGAATTGAAAAGCTAAAATGCGCCATCTGCTGTTTTGTTTATTTCATAATATGGCAATGTGCTGGAGTTTAATAATAATGAATAAGAGTATCTGATTGGTGAATTAATTTTTTCCATTCAAAGTTTCCAGAAGGTCCTCCATAGCCATTCCCGATGTATAATGTACGTGCGTAGTAATCTAAAGCTTGGGTAACATGGCCTAAAATTACATTAGGGTAATCTGGAGAACCATAATTCAAAACTTTAAGATATTTATCTCCAAAAAGAATGCTATCGTAGCCAAGAACAATCCGAGCATTAACGTGAAGAAACCATGCTGTGTCTCCAACCTCTAAGCCAAAGTCTGCGCGTAAATCTTCATAAACAATATTCTCATTTGAATTAATACGTGGAGTATAAATGGTTTGATTTTCTTCGTTTTGACGGAACCAACCATGACGGTATTTATTATAAAATAAATATCCATCTGAACTTGTGGTCATTGATTTGCCAAGGATTTGAGAATATTTTTTCATTGATAAAGGGTCAGATTCTGCCCAATATTTAGCACCGTGAAAAAGAGTTCGGGATTCCATTGTGGTATCATTTCCAAAGTATAGAGTGTCCCAGTAATCATATCTAACACCAGATACAGGAGAAACTTGATAGGATTTAATTACCCATATAGCATCCTTATTTGGATAAAAACTGAAGGGGTCCGTGATTTTTGGTTGATCGGGGGAAATGACTTCTTTTTTACAATTACTTAATAAACCAACTGAAATTACTATAAAAATATAAGCGAAAACTTTCATGGTGTTATTTTAATCTAAATTAAGGTTTTCAAAATTCACTTTTAAATGGAGATTAAGGGATTATTTAATTCTCCCATCAAAACAAAACTGAAGTTTAATTCAAGGCTATGTTGAAGGATCTAAGGTAAGATTAATATTTAAGTTAATACTTTCCGTATTAAGCATTTTCTAAAAAATAAAGCACAAAAAAAAGAGGGCTTTTTTAATAGAAGCCCTCTTTACAAATTTGCCAATTAGATTGGCTATATATCAAAAAATTTCTAGCAACCGCCTTCTGCTGCGGCTTTTACTTTTTTCTTAACGGGTATTACTTTTTTCTTTTTAACTGGTGCTGGCGTGGCATTATTAGTCTTTTTCACACCACCGCTGGTAGAAATTTTAGCATAGTTGTATTGTGCGCTGCCGGCCATGCATTTTGGTTTGTTGCCGTTGTAGCATTCAAAACCACCCAATAAAACTTTGGTGTTAGGAAAGCCAATTTCGGTAAGTAAGATCCACGGACTGATAGATTCGCGTTCTGCTTGTCCGTATAAAATAACCGTGGTATTGTTGTTTAAGTATGCGGTAAATAATTCAATATTCTCGTCATCCAGTAAAAAAGCGGTAGGAATATTTACAGCGTTAGCAATATGTTTTACTTCAAAATCATACGGACTTCTTAAATCAATAAATACGTAATTATTGGTGTCGCTATTTACGTTTTTGGCAGTGTTAACGGTGATGTGCTCAAAGTTTGGCATATTGGCTAACATTTCTGTAGCGGTCATTGTAAACGGTGTTTTAGGCGCTTTATTAACCATTAATCCTATTAAAAGAATCAACCCGAAGAACAATACTGCTATTGAAATTCTCTGTGTTTTTAATAATTCATGCATAATGTAATTTTTTAAAATTGGTTTATTCTAAAAGTCTAGCATCCGCCTTCGGCTTCGGCTTTTACTTTTTTTCTAACCGGAATGGTTTTTTTCTCTTTTTTTGGTTTGGCTTTTACGGCAATTTCAGTGGTTCCGCTACCAAAAAATATACTTGCGCCTGTTCTAAAAGAGAAGAGGTCAAATTCTTCGTTTGATGCTAGTTCTCCTGGTTTTTCAGGTAGCATAATAGTAGCAAACCATTGATTTAAACCGCCATCCAGTACATACAAATTTTGATAGCCTAATTGTTTACATAATACCCAAGCTTGTTCAGATAAAATATCATCGTTACCGTAAAAAATAATATCTAAAATATCTTGGTCTACGTAGCCAGTCCAGTCTTCATTTAGTAAATCTTGTAAAGGAATATTTACTGCACCTGGTAAACTGTAGTTGTTAAATTCTGCTTCGGTACGCACATCTACTAAGAAAAGGATAGGATCACCATCAATGATTCTTTTCGCTATTTCATCGGTAGAAAGACGTCTGTTATTAGAGTGAATGTCGTTTAATAACGCACTAGGTTCTATTTGTGTTTTCTTTTCCATGTCTGGCAGGAACAAAAGTCCTGAAGCCATTACTAAAAAGAGCAGTGCCAGAAAAATATATCGTTTTTGCATAATTGAAAGTCTTAAATATTAATACTGGATTTCTTTTACTTTTCGTCTGATCATAGATGCTGCCGTAAATGCGATAACAGCAACAACAGCAAACCCAAATGCAAATGTATATGGGTTGATATCAAATTGATCCATAATAGTGATGTTGCCCATGTAGCCAGAGTTATTGAAATCTTCAATGTAAGGATAGGCTTCAGAGAACCCAAGGATGCCCAACCAAATACCTCCAGTAAATACAATACCATCAATTTTACCAATGGCAACTGCGGTTAAACTGGTGCCTGGGCAGAAACCACCCATGAGAAAGCCAAGCCCCATAATTATACTTCCTACAATTTGAGGGGTGAGGTAAGTAGGTACAACGTATAGTAAAGAGAAATCTAGAAAGCCTAAATAATCTAAGTACAAAAGTGTGATCATAGCCACTGAAACAGCGGTCATGAATACACGGATTACAACAAAATCGTATCCGTAAAATACCCCTACAAGTTTTCTAGAAGAAGAAAACCCAGAGGCTTCAAGGATGTAACCAAATGCTAATCCTATAAGTAATGCGATGACATAGTTCCACTCGGTAGAAATAATGTCGTTAAATGTTAATGGTCCCATAGTTATATTTTCAAATGATTATATCCAAAGTTTTCTAAAGAAGTAGGCAAATACGTAAGCCGTACCAAATATGCCTATCATAGTTATAAAGCCTGCTAATGATAATACTGTTGAACCACTTAATGCGGCACCACTGGTACAACCTCTAGCAAATTGAGAGCCTACACCAAAGAGTAAACCGCCTGCCAACGCAAAAACTAAACGTCTTTTAGCGGTAATTTTAGGTGAATGTTGAATTCTGAAGTTTACTCTTCCTTTAATTGATCCAGATAAAAATGCACCAATCAAAATACCTAAGGTTTCAAAAACCAACCAGTTTTTCATTGGGTTTTTATCTTCATCCACATACTTGCTGAAAAATTCTTGTCCTTCTGCGTGTTCATGGGCAATTAAATCTACCGTAGAAACCACCGTTGCTTTAGTACCACCTGTAGCACCAACACCACGGCCGGTTACATAAAAGGTAGCGGCTATAAGTAAGCCTAGCATGAGTCCCCCAAAATAAGGGTTCCAATACACGTGTCTAAGTTGTTTATTATCGAATTCCATTTTTTTAAATTTTATCTGATTAGTATAGATAGCGTGTTAATTGCCCGGCATCGATCATTACGAATCGAAATACGAGTCCACCAATTAATACAAGTAGTACTGGAATGGCTACTGGAAAATGGAACCCTTTTAATTCTAAGACTTCCAGTATACCCGGAACAATTAACCCTAGAATAACGACTACCCCAAAGAACTGGAATGTAAACTGACCTCCCATTATTACTTGGGCTGCTTGGTTTTGAACCTCTGGACCAGCGTATAAACTAATGATCATGTGTGCAATTAAGAATAGCTCAATAATGATTAATGATAAATCAATTTGACTAAAAAGCTTACGCTCCACATGGTTTTGAGAAACCCAAATAATAACTGCTGCTCCAGAAGAAAGACCAGAGGTAAGGAATAAGATTCCTAATACGGAGGTATTCCAAAGTGGACGGGCATTAAATGCAGATAATAAAATACCGGTATACATGCCTAGTAATAATGTACTTGGAATAAGAATCCAAGCAATGGTCATACGGTATTCGTTAATCCAATCAATGACAATGCCTAATGGTTTAACAAACCCTGTTTTCCAGCTCCAGTACGGGAAATACTCTTTAAAATATCCGAGTACCCAAAGTGCAGAAAGCGGAGTAACTAACATCAATACCCAAGCTCCCCAAGACATGGGAGATTCTAAACGAATGGTAGCGTACAATTGCCATACATACATGATGTGTGTTAAGTCATACATCAAGGCAATAAGTCCTATACCTAAAGCGAAAGGAACTACAATAGTGGCTCTTTTAATTGCTCCGGCAAATTCTTTTTCTTTTCCTAAAATGGTAAATAAGGCGGCAAAGAATAGAATCCCTGCAGATAATCCCCCTAAGAAAAGATAGAGTGAAATTGGCCAATGCCATAGTTCCAGATGTGGGTCTACATGTGGAATCATTCGGCCACTGATGATGATTTCTTCGTTCATGTGTCTGTTTTTTTTATTGAATCGGTCACATGGTTCTCGCAAACCAAGTTCTCCTTTTATTAAGAGATTAACCTATGCTCGATTCATAACAAATTAGATTAAATAAAATATTTTTGGATCTGTACCTGCTTCAGGAGCTAACGTTTTGTATTTACGTGTACTAACCAGTTTAGAAATTTCACTGTTGGGATCATCCATATCACCGAAATACATACAGTTTGTAGGGCAAACCGCTACACATGCAGGGTCTTGACCTTTTTCTACTCTATGCATACAGAATGTACATTTATCAATGTATCCATCTGGGTGAATGTAACGTGCATCGTAAGGGCATGATTCTATACATGCGCCACAACCAATACACTCATCGTGTTCTACGAATACAATTCCTCCAGGTCCGTACTGACTTGCGCCTGTAGGACAAGAACTCACACATGGTGCTTCTGCACAATGGTTACATCTTTCGGATCGTAATTCTATGGCTAAATCAGGATAGGTTCCTGTTACTGTTTCTATTACCCAGTCTCTACAATATCCGGTAGGAACATTGTTTTCTGTTTGGCATGCTACAACACAGTCGCTACATCCCACACACTTTTTAGTGTCTATGGCCATTGCATATCTCATGACTCTACCGTATTAGGTTGTTCGGTTAAGAACGTTACAAAATTCCCTCTCATTCCAGTACCACCCATTAGAGGATCAACTTTAGTTTGGGTGATCATTTGGGTATCACTAGCCCCTTTACCGTAAGCTACGGTTAATTCTTTTTCGTGATGACCAAAGCCGTGAACCATATAAACAGAGTCCCAACGAATTCTTTCGGTGACCCTTACTTGAATTGGGAAATCGGTAATGACATCATCTTGATTTTTTAACCAGATGTACTGCCCGTTTTTCAATCCCCAAATCTTAGCTACTTTCGGATTAATCCACACGTTATTCTCTGGCATTAAATCAGCCAACATCGGATTATTAGATGTTCTACTAAAAGTATGCATTGGCGCACGACCGTAAATTAAGCGGTAAAAACCTTCTGTAGGTTCATCGTGAGCGGTGTAGGTAGGGATTGGGTCAAAGCCTAATTCTTCCAATTCTGCGGAGTATAATTGAATCTTACCTGAATTAGTTGGTAAATTGATTGGCTGATTATCTGGGGTGTAAAGAGGACCACTTTTTCTTGGGAATTTCTTCACTCCAATTTTTTTCATTTCCGCTAAACTAGTTCCCATTTTTTTGAGTTGCCAGTCTAATACATCAGAGAAATCATCGTATTTGAAATAGTCACCAAGTCCTAAACGCATACCAATTTCTTTGGCCATCCACCAAGATGGTTTAGAATTATATTTTGGTGCTGCTGCAGGTGCTCTAAGTGCGATAGACGGTTGTCTATTGGTTGCAGAGCGAATAGTATCATATCTTTCTAAGTACGTACATTCGGGTAAAAGAACGTCAGCGTACCCGGTAATTTCCATTGGCATAGTATCTACCACTACCATGAAATCTAACGAGTCAATAGCCTTAGTTAATAAAGGTCGGTTAGGAATTGTATTAGGTAAATTAGTTCCACTTACAAACCATGCTTTCACTTTATGCTTGGTGTCTTCTTCTGGAATAGAGGCGCGAATAATTTCTTGCGTCAAGCCCATTTGTGCAAAAGGATAATCTTCTGCCAAAGAATGCCAACCCCATTTTGGATGTGGGTATTTGGGATGTGGGAATTTAGGGACTTTAATTTTTTCTTTATTGTAGAAACCACCACGTTTACCCCAAGAACCTAATAAACCATTAAGAATAGCCACAGCTCTTCCTCTTTGGGTATCGTCACCATACCAAGTTACGTGTCGTCCTGGGTGAACAATTACTGCAGGAGCAGCATCGGCCATTTCTCTGGCTGTTGTTCTAATTAAAGCAGGCTCTAATGTAGTAATAGTATACGCCCATTCTGGAGTGTATTGTTGTACGTGTGCTTTTAATTCTTCAAATCCAACGGTATTGGCTTCAACGTGTTCTTTATTGTAAAGCTCTTCATTAATAATAACGTTTAACCAAGCTAATAGTAAGGCGATATCGGTGGCTGGTTTAATAGGTAGCCAATATTTTGATTTACCTGCTATAGTAGATGCTCTAGGATCTACCGTAATAATGGTAACATCTTTATCAATGGCTTCGGCTACTTCTTGAACTTGGCTATTGTGCATGTTTTCACCAATGTGAGAACCAATTAATACCAAGCATTTAGTGTCTCGAATATCGGTAGGTTCTGGAGAGCCAATCCAACTTCCAAAAGTTAATGCAAAAGCCGTTTCTCTTGGTCCACGACATTGGGCGTAAGCGGGTTCTCCAATGGTATCAGAACCAAAAGCTTTGAACAGATGCTCAAAATGAGAACCAGATGAACCGTGTTTTAATAATGCAATACTTTCCGGACCATGTTCTTTAGCAATCGTACTCATTTTTAAAGCAATGAGGTCAAGAGCTTCTTCCCAAGATGCTTCTTTAAAAGTGTCGTTTCCGTCTTTCCCTTTAACTCTAATCATAGGTGTTTTTAAACGGTCTGGATCGGAGTACATTCCTACACCGCCAGTTCCACGCGGACAAAGGC
This sequence comes from uncultured Desulfobacterales bacterium, assembly GCA_964195485.1. Classification (GTDB taxonomy): domain Bacteria; phylum Bacteroidota; class Bacteroidia; order Flavobacteriales_G; family Salibacteraceae; genus CAJXZP01. The sequence goes on along the minus strand of CAXMPG010000029.1, from coordinate 16,147 downwards.
GTCCGTTACAATGTGGGTCTTCATCGTTACCAATAATTTTAACGATGTCACCTTTTTTGTCTACATGTGTCCAAGCGGCACATTTCCAAAAACATACTTCACAATACGTTGGAACACGTTTTAAATTTAATCCGGTGTAGTCGTTTTCAGGGTCGAATAAATCGGATAATGAACTTCCAAGTCCGTAAGAAGATGCTGCTAAAGCAAGTCCTCCTGTTGAAAGTGCAGAAACCTTAATGAATTGTCTTCTGGATGTTCCCATGATTATTCTTTTTAAATTCTTAGAGTCGCTCTTGTTTAGGGAGAGACTTAATTTTTGTAAAATTAGGAGCTGACGGGACTTTAAAAACTATCAAATATTGGTTGGTAAGACCACTTATGTCAGAATTTGAAGCTGCCAAAAGTCATGATTTTTTACTCGGTAAAGTACTGATATAAAGCAAAATGACTGCATTGTTGTGTACTGTCAATTACCGTAAAATGAAATTGAATGAGATTGCGGAAATCTGGTTCCTAGTACCGATAGCAAAACGAGAAACTAAAGATTTAAGACAGGCTTAAAAATTCAGTTTACTCGTTGTTGCATCATGGTTCTTTATAGCGATAGAATTGCTGGCAAATAACCGTGTATGCCGAGCTTAAATTCTAGCCTGATTCCTCTTTTATTTGGCTCATCAGATGAGAAGCCAAAACATCTACTCGAAACCTAGTTTGGGTGATGTTATTAATATTATTTTTTTCCATGATGCTTTTATTGTTGTTTGGAGAAGAAGCTTTTTCCTTCCTTTCACGATGTAAATTTACGGAGTTAAACCAATCTGTTATGTGATAATTGACACGGATAGAGCAGGTTTAAGGGGTGGATATTTATCTATTTTCTTGATGTAAATCAATAAATTTTATAAGATGTTACTACATTTGCGGACACCTTATAAATCATACCAATGAGTAAGCATGTAGATATTGAATGTGAGAACTGTACCGCAAGTAAATTTTGCTATTCAAGCACGGTAGAGCAAGCTAGCTTTGAACATATAGATATTAAGTATGCTAAGGGTGATATGATTTTTAAACAGGGGACTATTGCTCCGCATGTAATGTTCTTGAAAGAAGGTTTAGTAAAACTATTTCTAGAACACGATAACCACCGTCAACCTATTTGTTTTGAAAAAGAAGGTTTTATTGGATTAGAATCCATGTTCACGGATCAGCACTTTCAATATAGTGTGATGGCTTTAACGGATGTGAAAGTTTGCCTAATTGAGATTAACGAATTTCAACGTAGCGTTTTAGAAAACGGATACCTTGGCGCAGCATTAATTACTGATTTAAATAAACGTTCGCACTATTTGTACCAACGCATTATTGCGTTAACCCGCAAACAAGCGCATGGTAGAATTGCAGATATTATTTTGTGTTTAGCAGGAAGGATTTTTGAGTCGGATGAATTCACTATTCCCTGTAAGCAGAAAGAGTTGGCTGATATGGCCGCTATTTCTCCGGAAAGCCTTTCTAGAATTTTGAAAGATTTTAAGAGTGATGGTGTATTAACCATAACGGGAAAAACGATTACGGTTTTGGATCGTGCTAAATTGGAAATGATATCTAAAGTTTCTTAAGGTTATCCGATTAACTTTACCAAAAATTTCAGTTTAATATGAAAGTTAAGTATCTAACGGTATTGATATTAGTTGGGTTAATAGGAGCTGTGGCTCTTTATTATTGGGCTAATAAAATTGAAATTGTTCCGGTAGCTGAATCGGTAGTTTCAGAGATTAAAATAAATCCATACGTTTTAGAAGATAATGCCGGTTGTTTCCAGTGTCATGGCGAAATGAAAGATATGGTTGGCGCGCATGCCCAATCAGGTTGTGTTTCGTGTCATCGAGGAAATGGAACGGCTTTAACGCTAGAAAAAGGCCATGAGAATATGGTGAAAGTCCCTGGAAATTTTGCGGATATGGAAGAGACGTGTGGCGCATGTCATGCCGAGTCTGTTCATCACATTACTAATTCAATAATGGCGACTAATAGCGGACTTGTAAATGTAGATCGTTACATTTTTGGAGAGCGTGAAACTCCCGATGGCTATACACATATCAAGGATGTTGGGCAAACTGCAGCCGATAATCATTTACGTATTTTGTGTGCAAGATGTCATCTAGGAAAAGAAAAACCGGAACCTAAACCTACCAACGAATTATCACGTGGTGGCGGTTGTGTGGCGTGTCATTTAAATTACACCGATAACGCTTTAAAAAGCCATGAAGGTTTAGCGGAAGGCAAAATTGTAGCATCACCGCATCATCCTACTATGGATGTACAAGTTGGAAATGATCATTGTTTTGGGTGTCATAGTCGCTCAGGGCGGATTTCCACCAATTATGAAGGCTGGCACGAAACGATGTTTAGAGTAGGAGATTCCCTCCCAGAGGGGGAAACTTTCAGAGATATGGAAGATGGACGCGTCTTTACAAAAAAGGAAGAAGATGTGCATCATACGCTTGGTTTGCAGTGCATTGATTGCCACGTTTATTCTGGCGTAATGGGCGATGGTAAATTATACATGCATGAAGAAGATGCGGTGAAAATATCATGTGAAGATTGTCATTTTAGCGGAATCCCAAATACGGTGAATAAGACCGATTTAAGCCGTATTGAAAAGCGTATTTACGCTTATAGAGATTACCAACAATCTAAAATGTTACGGGTTAAAAAAGATAGTTCAGCTATTATAAATAGTGTCGTTAAAGAAGATGGTAGTGCGCATTTAAAAAGTAAGTTTAGCGATGCCATGTACTTGCTGTCTGCGCCTAGTGAATCATGTGTGCGTGAGGAAGGACATCAAGATATTACGTGTAGTGCATGTCATTCTGCTTGGGCACCTCAATGTGCCGGCTGTCATGTAACTTTTGATACCGAAAAAAGAGGGTATGATTTATTTGAGGATAAGCATGTTGATGGCGGATGGGTAGAATCGGCTGGAGGGTTCTTTTCTGATTTACCTTCTTTAGGTGTGTATAGATACCCGGACTCTAAATCGATTACTAATGCTATTCCGGGAATGATAATGACCTTAGATTTGAGCAATTACCCGGGTAAAACAGCCAGCGATACGGGGTTTCATAGACTGTTTTCACCTGCTAAACCCCACACGGTATCTAAAAAAGGTAGGAGTTGTACTTCATGTCATAATAGCTCCTCAGCGTTAGGCTATGGACGGGGAACGTTAACTTTTGTAACGAACACTACTTCTCCACACTGGGAATTTGAATCAGAGTATGAGATAACACCTCAAGACGGGTTACCCATGGATGCATGGATTCCTTTTCTACAAGAACGTAATAATCGGGTATCTACGCGATTAAATTATTCGCCTTTTTCTATCGAAGAACAACAACAAATTCTAACGGTTGGAGCTTGTTTAACCTGTCATAAAGAAGATTCAAAATTAATGATGCGCAGTTTGAAAATGGATTTTAAACTACTTCTTAATCAAATGACCGAAGCGTGTATTAAGCCAGAGTTTAAATAGGGGAGTTGAGTCGTTAGTAGGCGACAACTAGCTTAATTTTTTCAATAAAAATAGCGAACATCAAACAAGGAATATCGAATATTGAAGGTTTTGAAAAGTCATACTATGACTTTTCAAAGCTTTTCGTTTAGTCATACTATGACTCTAATATTGCTTGTTTTTTTAGGTGGATAATATCGAACAAGGAATTTTGGATGATTATGTTTTGTAAATGCATCGCATGACGCGAGTAGTAAGTAAGAGTTGTAGAAAACTTTTAAAATAGAAATGCCCCACTTTTGCGGGGCATTTCCCTGGTTCGCATCATGAAAAAGCTATCGTTATTTCAATTATCAAAGAACCACTTCTGTACTACTGTCACTAGACCATTCACTAAACGCTCCGTCATAAACTTTTACGTTTGTATAACCTAGTATTGAATTAAGTGCGGCAAATTCGATAGCTGCTCTAACACTTGTTTTACAATAAATAATCACTGTTTTATCAGGAGTAACTCCCTTAGCGGTATACAATATTTTTAATTGTTCCGCTGTTTTTAGTTTACCGTTAGGGTTAATAATGTCTTTATACTCAATATGCACTGCATTAGGAATGTGACCTAGTCTTAGTTTGGTCTTATCTGTGCCGTTAAATTCTTTTTCTGAACGGGCATCAATTATTACATAATCAGTATTAGAAGTCGCTTTTTTAACTTCTGAATGTGTAGCCAAATATTGGGACTGAACTTTAGCCGTAAAAACGGTTGTTTTCAACTTTGTAGGTGAAGTAGTAACTGGCTTACGAATGGCTTGCCATGCATCTAAACCACCGTTTAGAATTTTAACGTTCTCTGCACCTAAGTACTTTAAATTCCAATATAGTCTACCAGAATATTTACTTGAACCTTCATCGTAAACAACAATCAGATTGGATGCAGAAACGCCTTTGCTACCAATAATTTTTGCCATTTCATCTACACTTTTTAACATGTAAGGAATTGGTTCATCCGTAGTTAAAATTGAAGGAGGTAAACTAATTGAACCTGTAATATGGAAATCGCTATAAGATCCTGCTTTTTGAGCAGAAATTAATACCGTGTTTTTGTCTTTTAGGATTTTAACTAAATCCTTAGCCTCAATGAAATCCTGAGCTACCGTAACTTGGATAAATAGCAGTCCTACAAAGAGAACGAGCATGTTTTTAAGTGTTTTCATTTTGAATATTTTTAAGTTCAATCGAGTAGGGTGATCACCCCACCCGATTTAAATTTTCGTCTTTTTTATGGGTAGGTTAGAATACTACCTGCATTTGTAGCATTAACTGGTTGTTAAGTTTATCGTCACCCACTTGTGCGTTCACTAACATGTAATTTGCTTGTAAACGTGTCCAATCATTAAAGAAGTAGTTTACGCCTAATGTGGTAACATATTTAAATTGATCATCTGCTGAAAGGTCAGAGTCATAATACTCATATTTAAATACGGGTTGTAATCTTAAGTCTGTCATGTACATGGCCGTAAAATACCAACCTTGACGTTCAATAGAACCTTCTACAATTACACCTGGGCCACCACAGCCACCGCCTTCGGTATAAGAACCTACGTCCTCGCCACCAATGAATTCACCTTGTAATGTAAATTTTTTGTAATTGAAATTTGCTTCTACTCCGTAACGTAAACGAGTATCATCAGAGATTGCGCCTTCTGTTTGTGGAGCTGCTGTACCATAGCGGAAGCTACCGCCAATGGCTAATAATTTTTTCGCTTTCCATGGTTGAAATAATACACGGGCAACAAAATCTTTTCCACCGTTATCATCTATTATGTTAAGTCCAGTACCATTCATAATACCCACTTGGTATCTAATTAGCGTGGTATCTGTTCCACCGAATACGGTGAATCCCATATCACGTAACGGACCGGCTAATTCAACTACTACTTGTGATCTATTAATCGTATTTAATTTATGACATGGTGTCTGTAATTCTAGACTAAAAGGCGATTTGAATTGGCCTATAGCTGCTTTTGCAAATGAAAATCTATTATATGAAATAAATGCATCTAGTAAATAAGGATTTCCTGTAAATGAAGGACTTAATTCGGCCACTACATAGTAAGAGAAATCGTAAGGAATACTACCTGTTGCGCCAATTCGAGCACGGTTAAACACGAATGTGTTTGCGCCACCTTCGCTGAAATTTGCATGATATTCTGGTTGAATAAATCCGAATACTTTTAGTTTTTCGTTTGGATCTGCATCGGTACAACCTTGAGAATAACCAAGCAGAGGAACCCAAATCGAGATAATGATTATGATAGCTAACTTTTTCATGATATAGTTTTTTTAAGTGAGTTGATGTGAATTATCAACCCTTCTTTTGTAGGGTTTGAAGTAACTAGAGTATTGCGGTCAATTCCGCAATACTCTAGTAATTAATTTTGTTATTGTACTACTGGTAAATCAATTGTTGGAGTCACAAATTGGTGAGACTGAAGATCGGTATAAATCATTCCGTTTGTACCAAACTTTAAACTAACTCCTGTATATCCAATTACGTTTAAGTAAGCGGTAACCATTGAAGATGTTTGACCTGTCCAACAATACGTTACGATTGTTTTTGACGGATCCATATTTGACATTTCGCCTCCAGTAATTGATAAAGGTTTAACTCTGTATGCTTCTCCAATATGTCCATAATGGTCAACATCTACTTGATCCCAGAAATTATTGATAAAATAATCAGCAGGAGTATCAAGAACAGCTGTGTTTGCTACTCCTTTGAAACCATTGGTTAACATAAGTTCTACTCTTGTTTTTAACATGGCAGCACCATCACCAGATAATGTAAGTGAAGGGTCGCTAAATGTTGTTGAAGGAGCCGTAGCAGTTGTTACCCAATTGGTATGACCAACAGCTGTAACACCATTTGCAGAACCTGAGTTTCCTTCCCAAGAAGCTGATAAACTAGATGTCCATCCACTCATACCCCATTTCAAAACTTTTGCTTCAAAACCACTAAGTTTAAGTGCAACAACTGCATGAGATGCTGTTTGACCGGTATAACAAACCACTAAAATTGGTTTAGTAGTGCCTGCTGCGGTTGTTAAAACATCTGCTAATGTGCTGTTGACAGCGCCATCTATATGAGAAGTAGCGAAATCAGTACCACCACGAATATCAATAATGTCGTAGGTGTCAATAAATGTTTGAACGTCTGCTAATGCTGGAGGTGCAACAATCCAATCAGAAATAATATTAGGAAGATCCATATCGTTAGCGACCATATAGGTGGTTAACGTTTTGTATGAACTAGTAGTTGAAGGTGTAGTATCGTCTTCGACTTTTTTACAACTTACCGCAAAAAATAGCGGGATGAACATAATTGCTAATAGCTTTTTCATTGTACTTGTTTTTAATTATTAATATTTATAGTGCTCAACATTGAGCTGGTAATTTCAATTTGTATTCAGAAAGAAAATGTGGATTTGTCCAGAAGTGATTTAGCCATCATTTTTATTGGTGTAAAGGTCATACGTAATATTAAATTTGGCAGTATCAGGAAGTTGGCATATATCAAATGGGTTTGAGTAGTTTTACATGATATTTTTGATGTGTGACCTATTTAAATTTGAGTTAATTGTATTTTTGTAAGGCTATCAATGTTTTAATTGTATTTTATATGAGCACTACAGAAAGTTGTACTAATTGTGAACCAGTAGGTTATTGCTTTATTGAGTCAAGTATTTTGGGGTCTTCTTTACCGGAGATTGAGCACTATGAAATGTCTTATTCGAAGGGGGAAAATATTTTTAAACAAGGAACCATTGTTCCTCATATTGCTTTTGTTAAGTCAGGAATGGTAAAAGTGGTGTTAGAATCAGGAAATAGAAAGCAACCTTTATGTATAGAAAAGGAAGGTTTTATTGGACTAGAATCAATGTACAATGATAAGTTTTCTCAATATTCAGTGGTTGCTTTAACGGATGTTACCATTTGTCTTATTGAAATTGAAAGTTTCAAAAAAGCCATGTTAGCAAGTGCCTCTTTAGCAGTGAAGATTATTGAGACTGTAAATGTGCGCACCAAGCATTTGTATGAGCGTATTATTACGCTTACTCAAAAACAGGGTCCTGGTAGAGTAGCAGATGTGCTTATTTGTTTGAGCGAACGTATTTTTGAGAGCGATTCTTTTTGTTCTCCATGTACACGAAAAGAAATGGCAGAAATGTGTTCTTTATCGTTAGAAAGTATGTCGCGTATTCTAAAAGACTTTAAAGAAAATGGAATTATTGACGTGAATACCAAAACAATTTCTATCCTGAATAAAAAGGAATTAGAAATGATTTCTAGAGTTTCGTAAAATTATTGGTTATTTTTTTATTGCTGAGATCAACGGCCGTTCATCTCAGTAATAAAAAAAATACGACAAAAAAAACGCCTTATCCCGATAACTATCCGAATAAAGCGTCTTTAAAATATATGGAAATTCTATTTCTAGAAATCGTATCCTTTTAACATCAGGTTCCAGTACATAAACGGAAGTCCGTAACGTTTTAAAATCCACATTGGGTAACTTGCTTTTCCAGTATTGAAAACCATACTTAACAGTGGATCAGACATTCTAGCTCCATCGTAACCAAACTCAGCTAATAACATTTTGTTATGTGAAACTACCAGCGGACAAGAAGAATAACCTTTGTAGTTTTTACAGTCTGCTTCTTTGCCATCCATTAAACGTAAAATGTTATTTACAATAACTGGAGCTTGCTTTCTAATAGCAGCACCTGTACGAGCGGTTGGTAAATCAGTTACATCACCTGCGCCAAATACATTTGCATATTTGGTAGATTGCAGCGAATTTTTGTCAACAGCCATCCAGCCTTTGTTTGGTCCATCAGCATTAGCCAATTTGGTAGTTTGAAACCATGTTGGAGCAGATTGTGGAGGAGCCAAGTGAAGCATATCATATTTAATAATGTAATGCGTTCCTTCTTTGGTCATGTGAAACGGAGAGTTTACTTCTTGAACTTCACGTCTAATACCATCTTCCCAAACATAACCCAAACAACCTGCTGCGTTACGCTCATCGTTTACTACGTATTGATCACCTGCGTTTGGTAATTCTAAACGTTCGTAATGGGCTTCTTTTTTCTCCCCATTAATTTCTACTAGTTTGTAGCCATAACGTTGCTTAATGTGATATTTAAGAAGGTAAGTCTCTAATTCATCTCTAAAGGGTTGAACACCAAAAATCATTGTACCCGGTGTGGCAAAAATGATATTGGTATATTCTTCCAATTTCTTTTGCGCTACATAGTCACCCATTAAATACATGATTTTTTGAGGAGCACCCGGACATTTAATTGGCGTAATTGGTTGGGTGAATAAGGCGTTACCACCTTTGAATTCTTTCATTACTTCCCACGTATATCTTGGGTCTACGTAATTGGAACAAACACCATTTTTACCGTAAGCTTCTTTTAAACCCTTAATACCATCTAAATTAATTTGGATTCCTGGAGCGTTAATTAAATATTCATAAGAGATTTTATCTCCGTTTTCAAGAATAACTTCATTTGAATCAGGTTGAATATCAGCCACAGCTTCTTTAATCCAGGTTACTCCGTTTGGAATAAACTTTTTCTCTGGTTTAACGGTAGCTTCATAATCCATTAAACCACCACCTACAAGTGTATTTGCTGGTTGGTAAACGTGTGTGTCTGTTGGATCTATGATAACGATGTCTAAGTCGCTTTTAGCTCTTTTTAGTTGAGCAGCTACCATAATACCTCCAGTACCTCCGCCAACAACAACAATTTGATGCTTTTTATTTCCCATGATGCGTAATTTAATTAAAACTTTATATTCTTTTGTAACCTATCGATTACCACTTGATAAAAGTAGATCGTAATCAATAGATAAAAAATGACATTCATATGAGTCTACCTGTAACTAAAGTCACCGAGCAAAACACTATTAATTTTAATCAATTGATTATCAGCGATTTTGTAACTAAACTTGAAAAACACATTAAAAGTGCGAAAGCTGAAATTGAAGAATTACTGCACGTAAATGAAGCCCCTACTTTTGAAAATACGATCATAAAACTAGATTTTATTGGACAAGACGTAAGTGAGTTATCGTCTTTGTTTTTTAATCTTAATTCTGCGGAGACCACAGAAGAAATTCAAGAAATGGCTCCAGTGTTTTCTAAAATCCTTACGGCCTACGGTAACGATGTTTTATTGAATGAACATCTTTTTAAACGGGTTAAACAAGTGTGGGATAAGAAATCTGATTTTGACCTTACCGTGGAGCAAAACACATTACTGGAGAAAACCTATTTGGGATTTGTGAGAAATGGTGCTTTGTTGAACGAAGAGGAAAAATTAAAGCTTCGTGAAATTGATGAACAAATGTCGGCTACCTCCTTAAAGTTTGGCGAGAATGTATTGGCTGAAACCAATAGTTTCAAGTTGGTTTTAAATTCCGAAGAAGATTTAGCGGGTTTACCACCAAGTGTTATTGATTACGCTTCCAGTACGGCTAAAGAAACCGGAGATGACGGTAAGTGGGTGGTGAATTTACAATACCCCAGTTTTATTCCGTTCATGAAATACGCTGCTAAAAGAGCATTGCGAGAGACCTTGTACATGGGGTCTGCCATGAAAGCATGTAAAGGAGATGAATTTGACAACCAAGAAATTGTTATAGAGATTGCAGGGCTGCGTTTAAAGCGGGCAAAATTGTTAGGCTATAAATCACATGCTGATTATGTTTTAGAGCGTAGAATGGCTCAAAGCACTGATGTGGTGCTTGATTTTATGGATGACTTGTTGGCTAAATCAAAACCAGCGGCAGAAGCAGATGTTAAACGGGTATCGGTTTTGGCTAAAGCAGATGGAATTGACCAAATGCAAGCGTGGGATTTTGCTTACTATGCAGAAAAACTAAAGCAGCAAGAGTTAAACTTAGATGAAGAAAAAATTAAGCCTTATTTTGAGCTCAACAACGTAATCAATGGCGTGTTTAACGTAGCTCGAATTCTGTACGGATACGACTTTGAATTGCGGGATGATATAGAAGTATATCACGATGATGTTTTAACGTATGAGGTGAAGGATAGAGACGGAAATCATAAAGCTTTTTTCTATGCTGATTTCTTTCCCCGTAAAGGGAAGCGTCAAGGCGCGTGGATGACTTCTTTCAAAGACCAATTTATAAAGGACGGAAAGAATCATAGACCGCATATTTCTATTGTATGTAATTTCTCTAAACCAACGGCAGGGAAGCCATCTATTTTGACGTTTAATGAAGTGACTACTTTGTTTCATGAGTTTGGACATGCACTACATGGAATTTCATCAGAATGTACCTATCCTAGCGTAAGTGGTACGAGTGTGTATTGGGATTTTGTTGAGCTCCCATCGCAGATTTTAGAGAATTGGTGCTATGAAAAAGAGGCCTTAGAATTTTTTGCGCGTCATTATAATAGTAAGGAGTTAATACCGGATACGGAGATTGAAAAGATTGTAAAATCGCAACAGTTTTTAGAAGGCTACAATACATTTCGCCAACTAAGTTTTGGCTATTTAGATATGGGATGGCATTCTTTAACGGGTGATACACCTGATAACGTTTTTGATTTTGAAGAATCGGTTTTGAGTAAAACAGCTTTGCTTCCTAAAGTGAAAGGAACGAGCACGAGTTGTCAGTTTTCGCATATTTTTAAAGGAGGATATTCTTCGGGATATTACAGTTACAAATGGGCGGAAGTACTGGATGCCGATGCATTTGAGTTATTCAAAGAAAACGGAATTTTCGACCCAAAAACGGCTCAATCTTTTTACGATAATATTTTAAGTAAAGGCGGAAGTGAACATCCTGCAGTATTGTATGAGCGTTTTAGAGGGCGAGCGCCTAAAGTGGATGCGTTGTTGAAAAGAGCGGGGCTTTAAAATTTACCGTTGACCTAAGACGAATGACGATTGTTGTTGTTGGTTATTGGGGTTTGTCTTTTAAGGAATGTATCATATTCATGAGTTGATGTGACTTGTTGTAGAGTGCATCCAAAGTGTAATGATGGATATAGTTTCGTCTTGTTATTTTAAATAAACAGGTGCCTACTTCTGCTAAGGATCGTATAGAATAATCAATAAATTTTCTTTGTTCTGGATTAGATGAGCCAGTATCCTTCTGCAATATTCAAAGCGATGGAGTCAACAGCTCTTCTAGTTTGTGACGGGAGATTAAATATTTCGTCTTTTGGGAATGTTTTGGGTATGGAGGTAACTTCTGCTCAAAACTCATAGCTTCGATTCAAATATTCAGGTTTTTAAATTTGAATCTCATAGTAATTGAGTTTAGAATAGAAAGGTAAACCATTTTCATCCGTCAACTGGTTCTCTCTTCAACCCTGCCCCGAACAGCTACCACACACTAATATCATTCAGGCTATTGATTAATGTCACCTTATAACACCTTAATTTCTAAGAATTTCGTGGAGAGTTATTAGATGCACACGGCTTATTGGCTTAAATCATTTAAAACTATTAATAACACTAAGAAATACATAGATACCATGGAAAATAATAAAAGAAAGAAAAGATCTTGGGCTGAGCCATATAAAATTAAAATGGTAGAACCTGTATTTATGAGCACTTTTGAAGACCGTGAAAAAGCGCTGAAGGAGGCTGGTAATAACACTTTTCTACTGAAATCAGAAAACGTATATATTGATTTATTAACCGATAGTGGAACATCTGCCATGTCTGATCGCCAATGGGCTGGAATGATGATGGGTGATGAAGCATACGCAGGAAGTAGAAATTTCTATAACCTAGAAACTGCGGTTAAAACGTATTATGGTTACAAACATTTAATTCCTACACATCAAGGCCGTGGAGCGGAGAATTTGATCTCTAAAATCATGATAAAGCCCGGTGATATTGTTCCGGGCAATATGTATTTTACAACCACACGATTACATCAAGAATTGGCAGGCGGTACTTTTGCGGATATTATTATTGATGAAGCACACGATTCTGAGAGCTCTTTCCCGTTTAAAGGAAATTGCGACTTAAATAAACTACAAGCTTTAATTGATACGCATGGAGCAGAAAAAATTCCTTATGTATCAATGGCAACTACGGTTAATATGGCTGGTGGACAGCCCATCTCTATGGCGAATTTGAAAGCTTTAAGAGCGTTGACTACGAAGTACAAAATTCCGGTGGTTCATGATATGACGCGTGTGGCTGAAAACGCATTTTTCATTCAAAAGAAAGAAGAAGGATATGCCGATAAATCAGTCGCTGAAATTGTACTTGAAATCTGTAATTTAACGGATGCTGCCACTATGAGTGCTAAAAAAGATGCGCTTGTAAATATTGGTGGTTTTATGGCTACGAATGATGATGAGGTTTTTGAAGAAGCACGTAATCTAGTGGTTGTTTATGAAGGTTTACATACATACGGAGGTATGGCAGGACGTGATATGGAGGCGATGTCAATTGGTATTAAAGAATCGGTTGATGACAATCATATTAGAGCTAGAGTAGGGCAGGTAGAATATTTAGGCGAACGATTAATTGCTTCTGGTATTCCAGTAGTATTACCGATTGGAACGCATGGCGTATTCTTAGATGCAAAGAAATTTTTACCACATTTAACGCAAGACCAATTTCCAGCGCAAACATTAGCTGCGGAGATCTATTTAGATTCCGGAGTAAGAACAATGGAACGTGGTGTTGTTTCTGCGGGCAGAAATGCCAAAACAGGAGAACATAATTATCCTGCTTTAGAATTAGTTAGATTAACTATTCCGCGAAGAGTTTATACGCAAGCGCATATGGATGTAATTGCAGAGTCTATTGAGGAGGTTTTTGAAAATAGAGAAAATATTACCGGAATGGAAATGACGTATGAGCCTAAGTATTTAAGGTTTTTCCAAGCCACTTTCGAGAAGTTATAGGTATTTGTTTAGGGGTAAATAAATAGTCGGTTTAATTCTGATTGGTTTCAGCGTTGAACCGGCATTTTTTGTTAGTATAAAACCTACTAGTTCCGAAGGATTTAGTAGGTTTTTGTTTTTTTAAACTTGATTATTCGATGTTGCTTGTGGAGTATTCTTTTTATCCTACAAAAAAACCGATTACCTAAAAGGTAACCGGTTTCAGTACGGTGATTAATTTTTATTTCCTTTGTTTCGCGTCAACAACCACTGGTCCTTGCCAAGCCATTAATCCGCCATTCATATTTGCTACTTTGGCAAATCCGTTACTAGCCATAATACTACACGCACTATAGCTTCTTGCGCCACTTCGGCAATAAATTAAGTAGTATTTGCCTTTGTCTAGTTTATTTAATTCCGCCTCTAACATTGGCGAGAAAAAATCTAAATGAACAGAACCATCTAGGTGACCTGACTCAAATTCCCATGCGGTTCTTACATCCAGTACAATTGCCTCTGGTGTATTTTCCATTTCTTTTTCAAAAACGACAGCATTTAGGTTTTCAAACATATTTTTTGATTTTATTAATTTCTAATTTATAAGTGATTTTCCGAGGATAAATATCCCCATTATTAAGACAAACCAACCAAAAGCGGGTTTGAGTTTTTCTCCTGATATTTTATTTGATAATGCACTACCTACAAAAATTCCAACTACCGCAATTACGGTGAAGGTTATTAAGAAAGACCAGTCAATATTTGGATTGGTTATTTCAGTAGCAAAACCAAATAATGAATTAATGGTGATGACTACTAACGAAGTACCAACGGCTTTTTTCATTGGTAGGTTAAATAACGCAATTAATGCAGGTATGATGATGAATCCACCTCCAGCACCTACTAAACCAGTTAACATCCCTACAAACATTCCTTGGGTAATAATAAGTGGATAGTTTAAATCTTTTACAATGGATTTTTGTTCCGTATCTTTTCGTCCTTTAATCATTGATGCAGAAGCGAAAATCATTAAAACAGCAAAGATCAGCATGACCCCAATGTCTTTGGTAAAGATGAAATCACCGAGTGTAAATAACTTGCTCGGTATAGTAGGGACAATTATTTGTCGGGTAATATAAATGGCAAATATTGCGGGTAACCCAAACGTGATTGCTTTTTTTAGATCGACTAAATCTTTCTTGAAGTAGCTTAAAGACCCAATTAAACTAGAGGTGCCTACGATAAAAAGAGAATATGAAGTAGAAATATTTGTATCGGTGATACCAAACAAATACGTGAGAATTGGAATGGCTAATATGCTGCCACCGCCACCAATAAGACCCAACGAAACACCTACAAGTATTGCAGAAACATATCCGATGAATGTCATTATTTCCATATCAGCTTATTGATTGCGCGTGCAAAGGTACTAGGCTTCTTAAATTGGCTATGTGACTATTAATACAAAACATGATATTTGTTTGTTTTTGGGGTAGAAGGCGATGATTACGGGTGGAATAATAGGGTTACTTCAAGGTTTTAATTCACTATCATTTTACGCGTAATGGATTCTTTTTCTGACCGTAATTGGTAGTAGTAAAGACCAGATGAGAATTCATGGTTAAGGGTTATAGTAAATGAATGTCTGCCGTATGAAAAATATTGATTTACAATAGGGGTTAAAACTACTCTTCCATACATGTCAAAAACGGTTACGGAAATAATTCCTGAACTTCTCATTTTAAATCCAATTTGCGTACTTTCTTGCACTGGATTAGGGAAGTTTTGGTCTAATGATATTTCATCTTCTGTATTAATTAACTGTAATCCAGTAACTGATTCGAATTGAATAATTGCGGTTTGTATGGATTGCTCCCCATGGTGTAATCTGGCCCAAATTGGACGAATCATCCCGTTTTGAGCAACGATTCCGGTGTAGTCACCAAAAAATAAGTTGGCGTTTGGAGAGAAAGGGCTTTCGCTAATTTTTTCATTTATAAAAGTATTTCCCCCATCTTCTGAATAAGCTAGAAAAACATCGGTTTGTTCGTCACTGTGATCTCTTCGGTCATAAAACACACTGTATAAATTGCCAGAAGTTTGATCAATAGTTAGCCAAGTAAGAAACTGTTGGTTACCGGCTTGGTCATCATTAATGCGTTTGGGATTTGACCAAGATGTTCCATTATCGTTTGATTTAATAATCCAAACATCGGTGTCGGTAATACCATTCCTTTGATCTGTCCAACTTACATAAATTGCTCCTCGATTTGACGAATTGCTGGTATCGCAAACGGTAATTGGGAAACCATTGCACCGGCTAATTCCAGGTACGTCATACGCCCATCCTCCTGGCTGTGTAGCAATTTCAATTTCTGAGGGTAGCCAAGTTTGTCCTTGGTCTGTTGATTTATTGAAAACAATCTTGTTTTGTATGGACCAAGCGACATAGATTTCCCCATTTGGGCCAATGGTGGGTACGGCACCTTCGGTGGTATTATCCGAATCAACGCAATCTCCTTCTTGGCTACTTATGACTATAGGGTTTGACCAAGATAAGCCTGCATTAACAGATTTAGAAAATAATATTCTAGATTTATCTAGCGCATTACTGCTTCCGTAATTATCAAATTCAGTCCAGGTGATGTAGATATTATTGTTATTTCTATCGATGGTCACCCAAT
>CAXMPG010000028.1:0-18223 GCA_964195485.1 uncultured Desulfobacterales bacterium | reverse complement strand
AAGTTTTGTGTATGTCCAATTTTTTGCGCGTAAGGCGTGTTAATTACGGTAGCCCAAGAACCGGATATTTTATTGGACATGACGATATCATTCATTCCAGAATTTACAATGGCATCTTTATATCCTTTGTTTACCGATGCTTCATTGGTGGCAATAAATGCGGTTCCTACAGATACGCCATCCGCACCAAGTGCAAGCATAGAAGCTATTCCCCAGCCATCCGCAATACCACCCGCAGCAATAACCGGAAGGTCAAATTTGTTTTTTAATGAACGCACTAAAACTTGTAAAGGATTTGGGCCAGAATGACCTCCAGCTCCTTGCCCTACGGCAATAAAACCATCGCAACCTAAATCGTGTACTTTTTGAGCGTGCTCTAGATTCACCACATCACAAAACACTTTAGCTCCGTAAGCATGTGCTTTTTCAATAACGAGTTTTGGACTTCCTAACGAGGTAATGTAAAAAGGGACTTTATTGTCGACACAAATCTGCAAGTGTTTTTCGAAAAATGGATTTGTTTTTTGTGCGATCAGGTTGACACCGAATGAACCCGGCTTGTCAATACTGTATTCATTTAATTCGGTTATGGCCTCAGTTAACTCTTCTTCGGTACGGTAATTTAACGTTGGAAACGTTGCTGCAACACCATTGTCGATTCCAGCTTTCATCATGTTTTGATTTGAAACCAAAAACATGGGAGCCATAATCATTGGAAAATCAATGTTTAAAAGTGTGTTTAGCGGAGTATGAACTTTCATTTCTGTTAAATTTTACTTCGTGTGTGCATGAGGGGTAGAAGCGACATCCTTTTATTACACCATGAAGCATTAGCGCAATGGTGTGTAAAAGATATAGCGAATGACCCGACCCTTTAGGGGCATGCCCAAAAACATGTAATTAAACAAGTTACTGGAAGGATGATTTGTTTCTCCAAATTTACCTATTTTAGTGACCTATTTTTTATTTAACAGAAGAAATTATGGCTATAGAAATTAAGCGCTTATTTGATTTACCGTATTACCAGTTAGAAACGCATCCTTTAGAAAAGAGTTTTTCTAATAAAATAAATGGAAAATGGGAAGGTGTTTCTACGCAAGAATTAGTAGACCAAGCCAATGAGGTGAGTAGAGGTTTACTTGCAATGGGCATTAAACCAGGTGATAAAGTTGGTCTGATTTCTAATAATCGCTATGAGTGGCATATAATGGATATTGGTATTCTTCAAATTGGAGCGATTAATGTGCCTATTTATCCAACGATTTCTGCAGGTGATTATGAGTACATTTTTAATCATTCTGAAATTAAAATTGTTACCGTTTCTAGTCAAGAAATAGTAGATAAGGTGAACCAAATAAAGGCTAATGTTCCGTCTTTATTGGATGTTTTTACGTTTGATGCCATTAGTGACGAAAAGCATTGGACCGAAATTAAGAAAAGAAATGGGGAGTCGGAGCAAAGCGAAGTCAAAAAGTTAATGGCCGATGTGAAGAGTTCTGATATGGCTTCCATTATTTATACTTCAGGTACAACAGGGCGACCAAAAGGGGTAATGCTTTCGCATGATAATATTATGAGTAATGTGCATGGCGCAGGAATTAGATTCCCGGCTACTTTCGGTCATAAAGCACTTTCATTTTTACCTATTTGTCACATTTATGAGCGTACTTTAACATATGTGTATATGAAAGAAGGTACGAGTGTGTTTTTTGCGCAAAGTATGGAAACCATTGGTGATGATATTAGAGAAATTCAACCGGAAGTATTTTCTGCTGTGCCTCGATTATTAGAAAAAGTATTTGATAAAATTATTGCAAAAGGAACTGATCTTACGGGAGTCAAAAAAGCATTGTTTTTCTGGGCTGTTGGCTTAGGAGAGAAATGGGAACCAAACGGTGAAAACGGTAGTTTTTATGAATGGCAACTTGGTATTGCTAATAAGTTGATTTTTAATAAATGGCGGGAAGCTTTAGGTGGAAATGTAATAGCGATCTCTTCGGGTAGTGCCGCTCTACAGCCGCGTTTAGCACGTGTATTTAATGCGGCTCAAATTCCAATTTTTGAGGGGTATGGTTTGACAGAAACTTCCCCTGTGATTTCTGTGAATGAGTTGAAAAACAAAGGCTTGATGATTGGAACTGTAGGTAAGGTTATTGATGATGTTACCGTGAAGTTTGGTGATGATGGCGAAATCTTATGTAAAGGGCCTAACGTAATGATGGGCTACTATAAAGATGAAGAGAAAACGCGCGAGGTGTTAACCGAAGATGGCTGGTTTCATACCGGTGATATTGGTGAAATGGTAGGTGAAACCAAAGATTTCTTGAAAATTACCGACCGTAAAAAAGAAATGTTTAAGACTTCAGGTGGTAAATATGTAGCACCTCAGCTTATTGAAAACATGCTGAAAGAGTCCCGTTTTATTGAGCAAGCAATGGTGATTGGTGAAAACCGGAAACACCCTGCTGTATTAATTGTACCCGCTTTTGAATTTGTTAAGGAATGGTGTGTGCGTCATAATGTAGTATGTGCAACTCCTGAAGATGTAGCGCATTGTAGTGAAGTAAAAGACCGTGTTTGGAAAGATATTGTTAAACTTACGGCACATTTAGGTAAATGGGAAATTCCTAAGAAAATGGAAATTTGTAGCGATATGTGGAGCATTGAAAATGATGAGCTTACGCCAACATTGAAGTTGAAACGTAAAGTGATTTTATCGAAACATAAAGAAGAAATCGAACGTATTTATGGGGCTTAACCCCAAATATAAAAGTTTAAAGGAGTTTTACCTTTTCTATCTCACAGAACATCAAAATTCGGTAAGTAGAGCATTGCACTTTACGGGAACCGGATTGGTGATTTTGTGGGTGATAGTATGTTTGTATACTGGGAATTATGCCTGGCTTGGATTCATACCTGTTATAGGATACTCATTTGCGTGGGTGGGGCATTTCTTTTTTGAAAAGAATAAGCCCGCCACGTTTCAATACCCGTTTTATTCTTTAGCATCCGACTTTTTGTTGTTCTGGGATTTGTTGCGAGGTAAAGAGAAGTTTAAGGTGGGCTAGAAACAATGCAATTTCACTTAAATCAGGGTGATTAGACGGGTGATGTAGAAGCCCACAAAAAGAACCTTCCAGCGTTAGGGTCAGTATTAAAGCACGCAGGTTGCGGATAGCGTTTTATTAGATTTTCCTGTTTTTGAATACCGTGCTTAATGTGACTATTTTGCGTAATAGTATTACCCGTTATTTCCAGTAATTAATCGGAAATAGTTTACTTTCCCGAAGTAAAAGAATCTTTTTATGATATACGAATTTGAAGGGTACATACCCGTAATACACGAAACCGCATTTATTCATCCACAAGCATCGGTTATTGGTAATGTGCAAATTGGCGCCAACGTTTTTGTGGGTTCTGGAGCAGCAATTCGGGGAGACATCGGTAAAATAATTATTGAAGACGGATGTAACGTGCAAGAGAACTGTATCATTCATATGTTTCCGGGTAAAACGGTGTTGCTTAAAGAAATGGCGCATATTGGTCATGGAGCCATTGTGCACGGAGCTGATGTGGGTAAAAACACTTTGGTAGGTATGAATGCCGTATTAATGGATGATGCCATTATTGGTGATGAATGCGTAGTGGGTGCATTGTGCTTTGTAAACGCAGGTAAAGAAATTCCGGATAGAAGTGTGGTAGTTGGCAACCCTGCTAAAATTGTAAAAGAAGTATCCGATAAAATGCTTGGTTGGAAAACGGATGGCACATTGTTGTATCAAAAACTAGCTAAAGATAGTAATGAGTCTTTAAAAGAAGTAGAGCCATTGAGAGAGCTTCCAGAAGATAGAGCAGACCAAAAAGATGTGTTTAAGCCTTGGAACGAAACAAAATAAGTCTTTTGAAAAGGAAAATAAATAAGTGAAATTTTGTATTTTGTTAGTTGAATATTTTAGGATAAAAAGATGTTATTAGAAACAAAAATTCCAGTAATTTATTTAGCGGGTAAGATTAAACCCGAATTGATAATTGTAACGGTTTATGCTGCGGGAATTGTGTTTATGCATGACTATGTTCATATTAAAAATATGTCTATTCCCATGGCAATACCTGGGCTTTTGGGTACTGCAATTTCCTTGATTTTAGGTTTTAGAATAGCGCAATCGTATGACCGGTGGTGGGAAGCGCGAAAGATTTGGGGAGAAATTGTAAATGACTCCAGAACCTTGATTCGTCAAATTCAAACTTTTGTTGTGGATACCAATAACCCGGAAGATATTCGTCAAATGCAAAAAGATTTTGCCATGACGCAAATTGCTTTTAGTTACGCGTTAGGGAAATCTTTACGCGGTTTGGATCCATTGTGTGGAATTGAAAAAAGCCTGATTGATGCGGAAATTATAGAAGTCGCAAAATCATCCAATATTCCAAATGCTATTTTATCGTTACACGCAAAAAGATTGAAAATTGCAGTGAATAAAAACTGGATAAGCGGGTTTGAAACCATTCAAATAGATAATACCATTACCAGGTTAACAGCGGCAATGGGTAAAGCAGAGCGGATTAAAAGCACGATTTTTCCAGTTACTTATACGGTGATTGTTCAGTTCTTACTTTATTTGTTTGTATTGTTACTACCGCTTGGAATGACAGACTATTTTGGATATTTAGTGGCTCCATTAATGGTGTTAATTAGTGTTCCTTTCTTTTTACTGGAAAAAACGGCAATTCATCTTCAGAACCCATTTAATAATAATAAAACAGATATTCCCGTAATAAGTATTGCACAAACCATTGAACTTAATTTGAGGCAAATGATTGGGCATGAATTTGAACACGAGGTAGTATCAAAAAAAGGGTGGTTTTACGAAATGTAATTACCCGTTTTTATAGAAAAATTACGGATTATGAGTGAATTTGACGAAAAAGCAGCGACTTGGGATGAGGACCCAACGAAAGCAGAAAGAGCAAAATTATTTGCAGAGATTATTCGAAATAAAATTGATTTGTCTAAAGTTGAAATGGCTTTAGAATATGGTAGTGGAACCGGCTTGTTAAGCTTCTCTTTAGGTCACGACTTACACGATATCACATTGATGGATGAGTCGACAGAAATGACGAAAGTGACCAATGATAAATGTGAGAATTTAGATATTCGTCATTTTCATCCGGTACAATACGATTTATTGATTGATGAATTACCAGAGCATAAATTTGAACTGATTTATACGGCAATGACCTTGCATCATATAAAGGATACGAATGCTATTCTGAAGAAATTCCATGATATTCTTAATCCAAACGGTTATGTAGTTTTGATTGATTTAGCCACAGAAGATGGGTCATTCCATGACTTTGAGTTTAATGGCCATTTGGGTTTTGATAAGGATGAACTCGAAGAAAAACTTGTCGCTAATGATTTTGAGCCAATGAGTTACGAAATTGGTTATACCGTTAAGGCAGAGCGAAACGGAGAAATGCGTGAGTACCCGATTTTTGTATTAGTGGCTAAAAGAAAATAGAATACCTGGGAGTAGCAGTTTCTAGATTAACTAGAAGGTCTTGTGGAGAGGAATAAGTATGCGTAATGAAAAAACTCGTTTAACGTAAATGTTCGATTATAATTTGGGCAAGTACGAAAAATGGTTGGCGGATACTATGAAATCACCCCCCAATTAGGATGCTTTTTAACATAAGAAATAAAATGTTGACGAAGGTTTTTGTGCGTTTCTAAACTTAGGTTCGGGTCGGTTTCCAATACTAAAATAGCCGCTTCTCGAGCTACTTTTAAAATAGTACCATCCGTAGCCAAGTTGGCAATAGCGAAATCTAGTACCCCACTTTGTTGCGTACCCATAAGGTTTCCTGGCCCACGAAGATTTAAATCTGCTTCGGCAACTTCAAAACCATCATTGGTTCTCACCATGGTTTCAATTCGTGTGCGCGCATCGGCTGATAATTTATAATCGGTAATTAATACACAATACGATTGGTCTGAGCCACGACCTACACGTCCACGTAATTGGTGTAATTGTGCGAGTCCAAATTTTTCTGCGCTCTCTACAATCATCACCGAAGCATTGGGTACGTTAACGCCTACTTCTATCACTGTGGTTGCCACCATGATATTAGTTTTGCCAGTCACAAAACGTTGCATTTCTAATTCTTTATCCTCTGGTTTTAGTCTGCCGTGAACAATAGATACTTGAAATTGAGGAATCGGAAATTCTCTTGAAATAGACTCAAACCCATCCATTAAATCTTTGTACTGGAAATGCTCTGATTCTTCAATCAACGGATAAACCACGTAAATTTGCCGCCCTTTTTCAATTTCCTTACGCATAAAACCAAAAATCCCTAATCGGTTGGCATCATACTTATGAATAGTCTGAATGGGCTTTCTACCCGGAGGGAGTTCATCAATTACGCTGACATCTAAATCACCATAAAAACTCATAGCTAAAGTTCTAGGAATTGGGGTGGCCGACATAATTAAAATATGCGGAGGAACGGTTGTTTTAGCCCACATTCGAGAGCGTTGAGCGACTCCAAAACGGTGTTGTTCATCAATAACAACGATTCCTAAATTCTTAAATTTAACGCGGTCTTCTAACAGTGCGTGGGTACCAATAATAACCGAAATCTCACCTGCTTCTAAGTCTGCAAGCAATTCTCTGCGTGCTTTGGTTTTGGTAGCACCGGTGAGTAGTTGTGTTCTTATTCCAACCTGCTCTAGTAGCTCGGTAACGCCATCAAAATGCTGATGTGCTAAAATAGATGTAGGAGCCATCAAAGCGGCTTGATAGCCATTATCAATAGCCAGTAAGATGGTCAGTACAGCAACAATGGTTTTTCCGCTACCCACATCTCCTTGTAATAACCTATTCATTTGGTCACCACTTTTTACATCTGCTCTAATTTCTTTCAAAACTCTTTTTTGGGCTCCGGTTAAATCAAAGGGTAAAACTTTTTCGTAAAAACGATTAAAATACGCGCCCACTTTATTGAAAAGGAAGCCCTTGCGTTGCGCCTTTCGGTGGTTTTTAAAACGTAAAATTTGAAGCTGCATAAAAAACAATTCTTCAAATTTTAATCGGTATCGAGCCAGTTTTAAGGTGTCAGAACTATTAGGAAAATGAACTTCAAACAAAGCTTCGTTACGCGGCATTAGGCGCCACTTTTTCAGGAGCTCAGGCGTCAAATTTTCAGGAATAATTACCTGTATTTGATTGGTTAGTGTGCCTATTAATTTCTCAATAGCCTTAGTATGTAGGTTTCTAGCAATTAGTTTTTCGGTAGAATGATAAATGGGTTGCAATGCGCGTCCTTGGGTCACTTTTGCGGTACTCGCTAGCTCCAATTCCGGATGTGCAATGTTGTACTTCCCATTAAAACGTGTGGGCTTACCAAATAATACGAATTCCTTTTCTGGGTCTAGCTTTGGTTCCACGAATTTTATTCCTTTAAACCAAACTAATTCAATGACCCCCGTTTCATCATAAAACTCCGCAACTAAACGCATTTTACGTGCGACACCTATTTTTTTAATTCTTCTAACACGGCCCTTAAACTGCATAAAGGCTTGGTCTTGGTTTGCCTCTTTAACGGTGTGGAATTCTGAACGGTCCACATAACGAAAAGGGAAATGAAAAAGCAAATCCCCAAAAGTGAAAATACGCAGTTCTTTATTAAGTAGTTCAGCCCGTTTTGGGCCAACTCCTTTTAAGAACTCTATTTTTGTTTGTAACGGATTCACTCTTTTTTTGTTTGGCCAAAAATAGGAAGATTTTAAAAGATAAATAAACTCCACTCTTTGATTTTATTATAAGACTTTTGCGGACCGTTTAACAAGCCTATATTTGTGATTAACTAATAAACTAAATGGAAATATTAAACTCGATATTGGTATGGGCGATGAAGAAGAGAATTCATCAAATTGACCTGTTCATTCAGTACCCCGTTGAAGTGCAAACCGATTGGTTTAATACCTTGCTTGACGAAGCTAAGGATACCGAGTGGGGATTAAAATATGATTATGCAAGTATTCCATCTGTCGAGGATTTTAAAACTACGGTTCCTATTCAAGATTACGATAGTTTAAAGCCATTCATTGACCGCGCAAAAGCAGGCGAAAGTGATGTGCTTTGGCCGGGAGAAACCAAATGGTTTGCAAAGTCATCGGGTACCACCAATGATAAGAGTAAATTTATTCCGGTAACTGCCGAGGCGCTTGAAACATGTCATTACAAAGGTGGAAAGGACCTTATTTCATTATACATTAGGTATAATCCAGATTCTAGAATGTTTACTGGAAGAGGCTTGGTAATGGGCGGAAGTAGCGAGATAAATAAATCAAATCCACCATCCTATTCGGGTGATTTATCTTCTATAATTATTGATAACCTGCCTATTTGGGCGGAGGTTCATCGCACCCCTTCTAAGAAGATTGCTCTAATGTCGGAGTGGGAGGAGAAACTGGATAAAATTGCAGAAAAAACAGCAGAGCAAAATATTACAACGCTTGCGGGAGTGCCTTCTTGGACACTCGTATTATTAAAAAAAGTATTAGAATTAAAGGGCGCAAAGACCATAAGTGAGGTATGGCCAAACCTAGAAACTTACACCCATGGTGGGGTTAGTTTTGTGCCCTTTAAAAAGCAATTTGATGAAATATTAAATCTGCCAAACCTAAATTATATGGAAACGTATAGCGCGTCTGAAGGCTTCTTTGGGTTGCAAGATTTATACGGTAAAGAATTTGATGGTGGGTTGTTGCTAATGCTAGATTATGGGGTTTATTATGAATTCCTGCCACTTGAAAATGTGGCGGATGAGAATCCCAAAACATTATCGTTGGATGAGGTAGAGCTAAATACGCATTATGCCTTAATCATTTCTACCAATGCAGGTTTATGGAGGTATAGTGTGGGTGATACTGTTATGTTTACGCATCTGAATCCGTTTCGAATAAAGGTTACGGGTAGAACGCAACAGTTTATTAATGTCTTTGGAGAGGAATTAATGATTGAAAATGCCGAAAAGGCCATTCAAATTGCGTGTGATAGAACCAATGCAATTATTACCGATTTCACCGCTTGTCCAATCTTTATGAGTGAGTTAGATAAAGGTGGGCACGAATGGGTGTTAGAGTTTTCTGCTCCCCCAAAAGAAATGGATAAATTCGCATCCATACTGGATACGGCATTAAAATCGTTAAATAGCGATTACGAGGCAAAACGTTACAATGATTATGTTTTACAACCGCCTCTTTTGCATAAAGTAGCTCCGGGTACGTTCTATTCTTGGCTAAAGGCAAAAGGAAAGTTAGGAGGGCAGAATAAAGTCCCGCGATTATCAAATTCAAGAAAATACGTAGATGAGGTTTTGGCATTGTAATATTGTAATCGGTTTCCTATTGATGGCTACTGTTTCTATGGGGCAAAAGACCCATTTGGAATTAATTAAATCGGTGAAGCTAACGGCTGATTTTATTGAGACAGATAATATTGGAAATGTTTACGCAGTAAGCGCTAACGAAGTCAAGAAGTTGAATTACGATGGCGAAGTAGTGCTAAAGAATAGTTCGCTGGCATTTGGAGATATTTATTCTTTGGATGCGTCAAACGCCTTGAAAATGTTGTTGTTTTTTAAAGATTTATCGCAGGCATCCTACTTAGATAATCAACTGTCTACAAGAGGAGATAGGCTACAATTAGATATGATGGGCTACAGTCAAACCACGGCTATTTGTAGGTCTTATAATGATGGCGTGTGGGTTTATGATCAAACTACTTTTGAGTTAACGCGGTTAGATGAGCAGTTAAATCCTTCGGCACAGAGTGGAAACTTAACGCAAATTTTAGATTTTGTTCCTCATCCCAATTATATACGGGAGTACAATAACTGGGTGTATGTAAATGATCCTGAACAAGGGGTTTTAGTTTTTGATTGGTACGGAAGTTATACTAAAAGAATTCCAGTTTTAGATCTCAAGAAGTTTGTGATACGAGCGGATAAATTGTTTTATATGAAGGAGGGTATACTGGAATCTTACGACTTGAAAAAGGCGCAGTTTGCTCAAATCCCATTGGATGGATTAGAATACATTGACTTTAGCCTGTACGATGATAAATTGTTATTAATTACCCAAAATCTGTTGTTCATTTATAGAGTAGTTGTGAACTAATATTTTAAATTTGATGTTCTTATTGGGGAATAATAGTTAATCAGAAAATTGAGAGTATGCATATTGCCGTATCAGGAAATATAGGTTCCGGAAAAACCACATTAACAAGATTGTTGTCAGACCATTATAAATGGGAACCTCATTTCGAAGATGTAGATGAGAATCCGTATTTGAATGATTTTTATAACGATATGCAACGTTGGTCTTTTAATCTCCAAGTGTATTTTTTAACCAGTCGTTTTTCTCAAATCTTAAAAGTACGTGAAAGTGGTAAAGATTTTATTCAAGATCGTACCATTTATGAGGATGCGTATATTTTTGCTCCCAACTTGCATTCAATGGGGCTGATGACTACCCGTGATTTCGAGAACTTTTTCTCGATGTTTAATTTGATTAACTCGTTTGTGCAGCCACCAGATTTAATGATTTATCTCCGTGCTTCTGTTCCTACTTTAGTGCGTCAAATTCAGTCTAGAGGTAGAGAATACGAAGAGTCTATTCGTCTTGATTACTTGAAAAGTTTGAACGAGCGTTACGAGGCTTGGATTACTTCTTATACTAGAGGTAAGCTTCTAATCATTGATGTAGATGAAAATAATTTTAAGGAAGATAAAGAAGACTTGGGATTAATTATTCATAAAATTGATACCGAATTACACGGCTTATTTTAATCAGAAATTTCTAATACATTCTAATCCTATTTACAAAGCGAAAGCCTTGTAAACTACATTTCATTTGGTATTAATAACCATTGATTTGGTTTGGGTCAACAGTCGTTCCTTTGGCTGTTGGACATTTCTTTTGACCGAGTGTAAATAACATAAACCGAGCGCCAACAATCACACTTTGGTACGACTGATTGAAATAATCTAACTGTGAGAAATTGCTTTGTTGCGGTGTAATGTTAAATACTGGAATTTCGATGTATGGAATGATGGCTTTGTCGTTGTCAAACATAAACCCAAGAGCTAATTTATAGTGTACCTGTACGATAAGATTATCGGGTTGTAAATTAGCATTTACACCATCTCCAGAAGGTTTGTTCATAAAACGGTAATCTACATTTACTCCAATCGTATTTTGAATAAAACTGTAGTCACTGAAACTGATGATATTGTTGAAATTAAGGTTGAAGTTCGCGTAATGCGCTATATTACTATTCGTAAAACTTTCTTGCGTATTGGTGGATACTATTTCACGCTCTTGATTTTCCGCATTCCAAAGCATTTTATAGCCTAAATTATAGTCTAAGTACTTGAAAATTTTGTGACCCTTTTTCAAACTTAAATACCTGCCGGCACTTAAAGCAACTCCAGGTCTGAATGGCGTAGAAAGAGTTAACGTAGTATCTCCAAATGTGTTGGTTTGCGTTCCCTCTAAGCCCATGGTTCCTGTTAATCCCGCATCAAACAACCACCCAGTGGGGTGAAAGTCAAATGGGTTAGGATAGGCCTCATGCTTGTTGCCTTGCTTTTTTTGCACTTTGTAAGCTTTTTGAGAAATTCCTGTTAAAGGAATTCCCGTGTAAAATGCAAAAAGTAATATGAAATAAGCGTTACGCTTCATTTATTCTAGCGCTTTAAGAATGGCATTTTCAATTTCTTGAGAATCCCAAATGTCATTAATATTTGGCGTGGTCATAATTTTTTTCATGAGTGCATCTTGCCGTTTCCCTACTTCTAACGCTTCTGAATATGGAATATTACTAAATGATACTTGAGAATATAAAGGCATCCACTTATCTGGGTGTTTTTCAGAAAATCTAGCTTCTATTTTTTTCTGTAATAAAAACTCCGGATCTCCCACAAAATCACGCATTACATGATAGTTATGTATAGATAAATCCTGCACAGCATCACCGTTTGGCTTTCTTGAAATTTGATATTCTGAAAATATCTTTTTCCAATCCCTACCATGTTCTTGCATCAACTCCCACATGATACTGCAATCTTCAAAACCAGAATTCATTCCTTGTCCGTAAAAAGGAACCGTGGCATGAGCGGCATCACCCATTAAGGCAACTTTACCTACCGTCCAAGGATAGCAACGTACAATTGCTAAAGACGAAAGAGGATGGTCTTCCCACGCATCAGCAATATTTGGCATCAATTCGTAAAAATCGGGGAATGTTGATTTAAAGAAATTGTCCACTGCCGCTTTACTATTTAATCGGTCAAACGCATTTTCATGGTTTTCATGTGGCATAAATAAGGTACACGTATACGAGCCATCTTCATTAGGTAACGCAATTAGCATGAACCGACCACGAGGCCAGATGTGTAAAGCGTTTTTGTCTAGTTGATGTGTGCCATCGGCATTGGCGGGTAATAAAATTTCGCGGTAACCATCGTCCACGTAATTTTGTGAAAAATTGAATCTATCCAGTTTTTGTAACGCATTATATCTAACCGCAGAAAATGCCCCATCACACGCAAAAATTAAATCGGCTTTATCCGTAATGATTTCACCCGTATTGGTGTCTTTTAAATGAATTACACCTTCTTCAATGTCCACATTCATGCATTGCAGACCATATTTAATGGTTGTATTTCCATGCTCTTCCGCAAGGTCCATCATTTTGGCATTTACACCACCTCTTGAAATAGAGTAGATGGCTTGACCTTCTTTGCCGTAGGGTTGGTACGTTAAATTACTGTCTAGATCATGCATTATTCTACCCGTCATCGGAATAGCCATTTTTCTAATTTCATCACCAATCCCAACCGTATCAAGTGCTTTCCAGCCTCTAGTTGATAACGCTAAATTAATTGATTTACCGGCAGAAATATCTGCAAGTCTAATATTTGGTCTGCGTTCGTAAATGGTGACATCATAACCCGCTTTCGACATATATACTGCCCATAAAGAGCCTACTAATCCCGCGCCTACTATTACTACTTTTTCCATGCTATTCGTTCCATTTTATATTAATCCTCTTCTTCTAGCTTTCGCTTAAAGAGTCTGCCACCTTTTGGCGGTTTAACTGATCTTTTTATTCCAAGTCGCATTATTACTATACCTACAAGTAAAGCGCCAAATACCCAAAAAAGGTGTTTGAACTCTGATGCCGCGGATGGTAATAATTCTTCCATAATTTTATGCTAATCCTTGTTTTAGAATTTCACCAAATCGATAACAATCTTCGTAATTATTATACATCGGTACCGGTGCAACTCTAATTACATTTGGTTCTCTCCAATCTGCAATAACGCCCTCTTTGGTAAGAAAGTCAAACAATTCTTTTCCTTTTCCATGTGCAAGAATCGATAATTGAGCGCCTCTTTCATTTGGGTGGGTAGGAGTGATAATTTCAAAACTTGCTTCTGTGGCTTCTTCGGAGATTTGATTAACGATGAATTCCAAGTAAGCAGTAAGTTTAATACTTTTAGTTCTTAAGTTTTCAATGCCCGCGTCCATAAAGATGTCTAAAGATGCTTTGTGGACTGCCATTGCCAAAACCGGTGCGTTACTTAGTTGCCAAGATTCTGCCGTAGCCATAGGTTTAAATTCCGGTTCCATTAAAAACCTACGTTCCTTATCGTGACCCCACCAACCTGCAAAACGATTTAAATCCGTATTTAAGCAGTGTTTTTCATGCACAAAAATCCCTGAAATACTTCCAGGACCAGAGTTCATATATTTATACGAGCACCAAGCCGCAAAATCAACATCCCAATCATGTAAGTGAAGAGGAAGGTTTCCTGCTGCATGAGCTAAATCCCATCCAACCATTGCGCCTGCATCATGTCCTGCTTTTGTGATAGTAGGGATGTCAAAAAATTGACCGGTATAATAATTTACACCTCCAATCATAACTAATGCTAAAGTGTCTGCGTGTTCTTTAATAGCCGCTAAAACATCTTCCGTTCTTAAATTGTGTTCATTTTCTCTCGGAAACAATTGAATAATGGCATCTTCCGGATTCATTCCGTGATGTTTTACCTGACTTTGTAAGGCGTATTGATCAGAAGGAAAAGCTTTTCCTTCGCAAATTATTTTAAAACGCTGCTTAGTGGGTTGATAAAACGACACCATTAATAAATGCAGGTTAGATGTTAAGCCATTCATTGCAGCCACTTCCATTGGTTTTGCTCCAACCAGTTTTGAAAGTGGTTCTGCAAACATTTCATGGTAATTAACCCATGGATTCTTGGCTTCAAAATGTCCTTCCACACCATATTTAGCCCAATCGTTAACTTCTTGTTCTAAAGCTTTTAAAGCTGTTTTTGGGGCTAGGCCTAGAGAGTTTCCCGTGAAATATACGGTATGCTCTCCATTATGTTGTGGAAAATGAAATTGATCCCTGAATGAAGAAAGTTCATCTAGTTCATCTTGTTTTTTTGCGTAAGCTAAAGAAAACTCAAAGTTGCTCATTGACTAAATTGATTTAAGCCTCAAATGTAAGGAATTCGATATTTTGAATTAAATTTTATATATGTAATATTAAAAAAAATCATGTTTCAATAAAACGATGCTAGGTAAGAATAAATTATTTTTGCCTTGTGGAAGGATTTGAACGCTTGCAACCACATTTTAAAAAATGCTAAATTGTAAGCCAAGAAACCCTCCTTTAGTAAATTTTTATAAAATCATTTTAATTTTTCTGAATTATAGAATTCATAAATGAAAAATTGAAATCGTTAATTACAGTATAATATGTCATATTTATTTACTTCTGAATCCGTTTCAGAAGGTCATCCAGATAAAGTAGCGGATCAAATTAGTGATGCGCTTTTAGATTATTTTTTAGCATTTGATCCAAATTCAAAAGTAGCATGTGAAACCTTAGTTACTACGGGACAGGTGGTTGCGGCAGGAGAGGTGAAAACGGATGCGTATGTTGATGTTCAACGAGTAGCAAGAGACACCATAAATAAAATTGGTTATACTAAAAGTGAGTATCGTTTTGACGGAAATTCTTGTGGAGTGCTGACGGCAATTCACGGACAATCTAACGATATTAATCAAGGTGTTGATCGTGGTACTGCGGAAGAGCAAGGTGCAGGTGATCAAGGAATGATGTTTGGCTACGCTACCGATGAAACAGAAAACTATATGCCATTGGCATTAGATTTATCTCATCGTTTATTAATGGAGTTAGCAGATATTCGTAGAGAGTTAACGGATATTGTTTACTTAAGACCAGATGCAAAATCGCAGGTGACTATTGAATATAGTGATGATCACCAACCTATTCGAATTGATTCTATTGTGCTTTCAACCCAACATGATGAGTTCATCATTGATGAGAACGATACAAAAGGGGCGGAGAAAAGAATGACAGATAAAATTCATTCTGACATTGTAAGTATCTTAATTCCGCGTATGGTGGCTAAATTGCCTATACATATTCAAGCGTTGTTTACGGATGATATTACCTACCATATTAACCCAACAGGGAAATTTGTAATTGGTGGGCCTCACGGTGATACAGGTTTAACGGGTCGAAAAATCATTGTAGATACCTACGGTGGTAAAGGCGCGCATGGTGGTGGTGCATTTTCAGGGAAAGACCCTAGTAAGGTGGATCGCTCCGCAGCATATGCTACCCGTTGGATTGCTAAAAACTTAGTAGCTGCAGGAGTAGCAAAGCAAGTTTTAGTTCAGGTATCTTATGCAATTGGAGTAGTAGAGCCAACAGGAATTAACGTGAATACCTATGGTACAGCGTTAAATGGTTTAACAGATGCCAGAATTGCAGAAATTGTGAAAGAAGTATTTGATATGCGTCCAGGGATTATTGAACGTGATTTAAAGCTTAGGAATCCTATTTATTCAGAAACTGCGGCATATGGTCATATGGGTAGAGAAAATAAAATGGTGACTAAAAAGTTTAACACCTTAGATGGAAATACGGTGGTAAAAGAAGTAGAGTTGTTTACTTGGGAAAAGCTTAATAGAGTAGAACAAATTAAAGCGTTGATCTAGATGTAAACGTCTTATTAGAAAAATTAAATCCCGGTTCTTGAATGAGAATCGGGATTTTTTTGTGCCTAAGATTTGGCTAATGAATATGTAGTGTAAAGGTTGTTAAATTTTAGCGCACATCAAATTAGAGGCTACTCCGAAAGGAATCGTTTTTGTGAAAATGAGAGGCGCTGATGCAGTGTTTGTAAAAAATGGCGATTTTTTTAATTAATAAAAAGAGTAATTCTAATATAAACAGATTTAATCACCTTAAATTAAAGGTACATATAATACCTGGAAACACCCGTGAAACATGAGAAAAGCATGTTTTTAATTAGGGTATTCTGCCACTTATAACGGCATTACTCAAACTTTCTTGGGACTATGTACTATTTTGTATACATTGCGCCCCAATTATTAAAATCTTTAAAACGTATGAATATGAGAAAAACATTAAATTTTAGTCGTTATGCATTTAAAGTTATGGGTGTGTTTACCTTTTTGGTAGGCCTTGTAGCTTTTAGTGGTAGTGCACAATTATCAGAAACTTTTGATGGTACATCTGTACCTACGGGTTGGACAAATACTAACGTTACTGGTAGTACTTCAGGAAATGCCTTTTGGAAATTTTCTGGAATTCCAGGTTATACCATGAGTACTACAATTGATCACACCGGAAATGGTGGTTCATATGCTTGGGTTGATGGCTCGTTTCCGTCTGCAGGTATTATCAGTGTTTTGGAATCTCCAACTTTTAGTATGACTGGAACAATTAATCCAGAATTACGATTTTGGTACAAAAGTAATATAGGTGCAAATAATACTACATTTAATACACTAACAGTAGATGTATATGATGGAGCTAATTGGAACCTTGCTGCATTAACATTTGCAGCTAATACAGTTAATGGAGCTTGGCAACAAATGTCTGTTCCTATGTCTGGGTACACTTTTACAGGTGCAGCTCAAGTGCGTTGGAATTTAAGTCAAAATGGATCTACAGCATTTTATAATGATGTAGCTCTTGATGATGTTGAAATCGTATCTATTTTAAGTAATGATGCAGGTGCAACGGCATTTCTTAACCCAACATTACCTGGGTGTACTTTAGATTCAACAGTTGTTGTGGAGATTGAAAGTTTTGGTGCTGTAAATCTTACTTCTGCAACTGTAAATTGGGCTATAAATGGGGTGTTACAAACACCAGTTTCTTGGACAGGTAATATTAGTCAAGGTTCTACAGATACTGCAACTCTTTCTTTGAGTTCTACTGTGGCTTTTGATGATACTATTGATGTTTGGACGTCAATGCCAAATGGTGTGATAGATTCTGTTTCTGCAAATGACTCTATTCAATTAATTTATATTGCAGGGTATAGCGGGGTTAAAGTAATTGATCCTTCAGGTAACGGTGACTTTGTATCGTTTACAGATGCTGTAACTAAGCTTGCTCAATATGGCGTTTGTGGTAGCTTGGTTGTTGAGGCCGTAGATACAACATATGTAGAGCAAATTCAATTGGAAAACTTTCAAGGAATGGATTCTTTGAACACGGTTACTTTTAGATCACAATCTGGAAATGCGGATAGCGTAACACTAGTATTTGCATCAACAGGTTCAGCCGATAATTATGTGGTGAACTTTGACGGAGCTTCGTATTTCAGTTTTGAAAATATGACGTTAACCAATTTAGGTTCTTCATATACACGCGTAATTACAACACCAACTTCAGGTGGTAGTGATCACATTTCTTTTGATGGATGTGTTATTTCTGCAGTAACATCAACATCAACTTCTACACTTAGAACTTTAACGTATGTTTATGGTGCTGGAAATAATGACTGGTCGTTTACTAATAATACATTTTTAAACGGAAGTTACGGGATGTATTTCTATGGTAATTTTGCTGATCGTAATACGAATAACGTTGTAAGCGGTAATGAATTTATCAACCAATATTATAGAGGTGTATATTTTTATTATCAAACAGATGCAATGTTTACTAATAATCATGTGACTTCAAATGCTTCGTATACATCGGCTTACGCAATGTATTTCGGTCAAATAATTAGAGGTGAATACAGTAATAACCATGTGGAAGGAACTAGTTCTTGGCCTCGTTACGGTATG